>CALETX010000094.1 GCA_937920455.1 uncultured bacterium | reverse complement strand
TTGAAGTTGCATGCCCAATAGACGTCCAACTCGCTGAAGACGTTCGTGCACATCTCGAAGAACCAGTTGAATCCGTAGCGGCCCTCCGTAAGATCGAACTCCCAGTAATGATTGTGATAACCCAGCTCAAGGCCGTGCGGGCGAATCAGTTCAGCCGCGGCGGCGAAGCGTTCCGCGGCGGACTTGATTGCGTCGAGCGTCTTGAATTCATTCGGACCGAATCCGCTGACGAGCATCTTGCAATCCAGCGCATGCGCCATGTCCAAAAGTTGGTTTGCGTTTTCTGAGGTAGGCAGGGGGACGTGTGCCGAGCAAATCTTTAGACCCAGATCATCCAATACTTTCTTTAACTCCTCCGGTATCATCCCGTGGAGACCCGCTGTCTCAACTCCTGCGTAGCCGATTGCCGCCACATCCTTGAGCACGGCGAGAAAGTCCTTCTGAGCACGTTCGCGCAGCGTGTAGAGCTGCAAAGCAATTGAGCGTTTGATTGCCATTACTTTTTCTCCCCTGCCGTTGGCGCCGGGCAAAACGCCCGGCCTGCACCGAACAGCAACGGCGCAGATTCTTGACCGGAGAAAGCCAGGTTGCAAGGCCAATGTACCCAGATTCTGCTGTTGAGATAGCGCCACCGACAATGCACGAAAAGCAACCTCTTTGTTATCAATGTATTAGAACGGCAGCAGTCAAACGCATTGCAGTTGGATTTTCACTTTTTTGTGACGGGCTTGATCTTTTGAACCACTCAATTGACACGCAGTTATAAAGGTCTCTGTGGCCTGAAAGCAAAATCCGGGGTGTATTCTGCCTGCTTAGCCCAAATACCATGTGGCTATGGAGTTTCGGCACGAAAGCGCGTTGAGGCCTGCTCGCAGACGGCAATGAACTCGGCCGCTGCGTTTTCAATTGCGCATTTGGCCAGGACATACTTCCGGCCAGCCAGTCCCATCACCCGCGCCCCTTCGGTATCCTCTAGAACCCTTCTGAGCGCTTCGGTGTACTGTTCGATGTCGGACGGGTCATACACCAAACCTCCTCCGCTCTCCCTGACCAGCTCCGCGGCGCCTCCGATCTCAGGCTCTACAACGGGAATGCCGGCGGCCATTGCCTCGAGGGTGGTCATGCTGCAGGCAAGGCCGGAGGGAGCGGGCACGGAAAAGGCCGAAAGACCGTGAAAGAGGTCAATTCGGCCCTTGTGCGAAAAATCATCCATTCGTTCGACATCCTTTTCCATTCCTAGTTCTGAAAGTCTCGTGGCCAGACCTTCCAGAAAATCTTCATCCTCGGCGAGGTGGCCGCCTGTTACGCGGAGTCGAAGCGTCTTGAGCAACGGACGTTGGCTTTTGAGCCTGGCATAGGCTTCAACAAGCACCCCAAGGCCGTTGGAATCACTCAATCTTGCCGCATAACCAACTGCGGGCGGCCTCACTGCCAAGGGTTCGGTGGCAAAGCCCTCAGTTCTTATTCCGGGCCTGATCATATGCATCCGATCCCCAGGCACATTCAGCGTCCGGCTCACAACGTCAGCTTCGCTTGAGCTTGTTGCGATCAGAAAATCCGCTTCCGAAGAGCGTCTTGCCAGACAGTCGCGCACCCGCGCAGCTTTTTCGTCAGGCAGGCTGTCAATCCATTTCAACTCATCGTGGAATAAGCATCCAACAGGCGCTTTGAGGGCTTTTCGCAAAGGGCCGGCTATGCCAAGCAGTAACGCGGTGGAGGCAACAATGACGTCCGGACGCCCCAAGTCTGCGAGGCGGCGGGCCATCTCATGGATTTCCAGAGAATGCACACCGTCTTCCCCTTTCAGTATTTCCAGTGTCATTTCCGCGTTTGTTTGCTGGAACATATGAACTGAGCGGCCAGCAGCCCGCCGAAGAAGGCGCGAAGAATCCAGAAACCGACGCAGAACCGGCGGTATTCGGCCGAACCAACGCAGTTGCCGGGTTATCCACGCATTGATTGCTCCGATGTAAACATCGTCTGCATCAACTGAGGCTTGTTCAATTCCGTCGTCATCGAACGGAAGAAAGACCGGCACCACCGACACCTTATGTCCCGCATTTCGAAGCGCGGCGATAAGTGAGGAGTCTCTTATGCAGCGATCGCACAGAAAACGCCCTCCTGTTCCGGCCACTATGTAGAAAATGTTCATCGTTGCTCTTCAGCTCCAGGCGACAAGAGATGTAAGCGTCCGTCTCGCGAAATCGCAACAACTTTATCGCTGCCGGTCACTTGCGGCGCTCCCTCAGGCTGGTGATCTGGCTAGACGGATTGTGATCAATTCCTCCACTGTTCCCGGCCCGGTTATTTTTCACCAGGCGCATATTTTCATCAGACGGCAGGCCGGATTTCTGGTTCTTTTTCGCCCGCTTCACGCATGCGTTTCTTCAGCAGTGCGGCCAGTTCCGAGCGAACATCGGCAAATGCCGGATCTGCAACCAGATCGTTTTTTTCGAACGGATCGCTTTCAAGGTCATAAAGATGGTGCTCATGGTAAACTGCGGCGCCGGCCTGTTGACATCCTGACCACGCCGTGCCGGATGGAACCCATACCTCGTATTTCCATTTCTTGGTGCGAATAGCGCGGCCGATATGATCCTCGCTGATCTGCATGAAAATATCCTCCCGCCAATCAGGCGGGACGTTGCCCTGTGCGAGGGCCAGAAGCGATCGGCCTTTCATGCGGGATGGAATCGCGATGCCTGCGACATCCAGAATGGTGGGCGGCACGTCAATGAGACTGACAAGCTGTCGCGCAACGCGACCGCCGCGGAATCCCGGACCGCAGATAACAAGAGGGATGCGCGTACAGCCGTCGTGGCATGATCGCTTGTATTCGGCGTTTCTTGTCCTGAAATGCGATCCATGGTCGCTTGTGAAAATGACAAGCGTCGAATCCCAAATACCCAGTTCATTTAGTGTTTGCCTGATGCGCCCGAGATTGGTGTCCAGAGCGTTTACGCAGCCGAGATAATCGGGGTATTCTTCGCGCCAGTCGCCATTCAGGCCATCGAGATCGCCGGGCACTGCAAAGTTTTTGAATCTTTCTCTGGAGCCCGTCGGTCCTTCGTAGTGGCCATGGTCGTTCTGATGATGGGGTTCGATAAAGGACAGAAAGAGAAAGAACGGACGCGAACATCGGCGATTTCGAAGGTACTCGATTGCCCAGTCGGTCAGGACGTCGGCACGGTATCTGCCCGATGGAAATTCACGCCGCTGCATGCTGCTGTCGTACATGTGCCCGTCATAACTGTGGGATGTGCATTCGAGCACATCGGATGCAAGCCAGAAATCCTTGTAGCCTCCTCTCCGTTCCGGTGGAATGGGTTTTTCTCGATAGTCAGCCGCATCGCCGGAAGATGCCAGATGCCATTTGCCGACATAGGCGGTTTCATAGCCAGCGTCCGAAAGTTCATGAGCTATGGTGCGTTCCGTGAGAGGCAGTGCAATATCATTGCGGAAGCAACCTGTTTCTGTGGCGTATTTGCCAGTTTGAAGACATGCCCTCGCAGGCCCGCACACGGGCTGGCAAGTGAAGGCAAACTCGAAGCGTACGCCTTCGGCGGCCATGCGGCTCAGTTGCGGCATAACAACGATGGGGCGGCCATTCTCATCCCATGCCGCTGGCCCGTATCGGTAGCAGTCGCAGGTGTCCCATCTCTGCTGGTCCGTAAAGAAAACGATAATGTTCGGCCTCATCCTGCTTCTTTTTTGAGTAGTCGCAGCCACATTAAGACAGGTCTTCTATTATATCCAAATGCGCCGCGAGCAAGCAAAATCTGAGCGCCGTTGGCGTGAACCATCTCACGCCGCCGGCAGGAACCGATCTCTGTCCTGCAATGAAATCGTTCCCTTGGTCACGCCGGTCCCCCCCGCTCTTGTGTCACCAGGCTGCCGTCTTGAGCGCAATATCCGGCAGGCTGCATCAAAAGAGAGCGGACGCTAACTGCCGGAAAGTCCGGGCATAAAATCGCGGATCAGATATGCCTCAAGAGCTCTTTGGAGGGGGGGCCATCGGTGCAAGATGTGTCGGCATTGCCGGACGCGCATCGTAACCGCCTGCGAGGCGGCCTTCTGTCCCGCGCCGCTTGCTGTTTTTCTGTCCCTGGCGTCGTCGGCGATCTGGTATGCGGTTCCCAGCACCATCCCGATCCTGCCAAGCATCAGCCTGAGATCTCCCGCGTCAGGCGTTGCACATCTGGCCGCAAAACCGAACAGGCTGCCGGTTTTGCGCTCCGCGATCCGCATGCG
>CALETX010000093.1 GCA_937920455.1 uncultured bacterium | reverse complement strand
CCATGACAATGCTCGCCAGAAGCATTCTTATCTGCTATGCTGGGAAAAACGTATTGCCCAGGTCACGCCGGTCGTTTACTAATGTAAAGCATGGACGAGAAGGAGAACAGCTCTCCCCTTAGAAAATGTGATCTTTCAAGGGTAATGGTGGTGGACGATGAAACCTCCATCAGAAACATTTTTCATATGGCCATATCCATGGCTTTCCCACACCTAGGTGTGGACGTCGCCGCCAATGGAGAAGAAGCATTCAACCTGTTCCGTGAGAAAAAGCACGGAGTCATTACCATGGATCTGCGAATGCCGGTAATGGACGGATGGCAGGCCTTTACTGCCATCGTCACCCATTGCACGGAAAACAACATCAGACCACCAGCCGTCATATTTGTCACCGGCTATGCTCTGCCGGCGATCGTCAACGAGATAGTCGGAGATGGCAGGTATCATGGCCTGCTTATGAAACCCGTCATGATTTCCGACATTGTAAATGAAGTGAAGAAACGTCTTGCCATAGCTTCATCGTGAGAGACACGACGACCGTATTCTCAAGCTGTTGATTATTGCCGTCCCGTTTGCTACGGTCACTGACCCTGTTGCCTCAGAGGAGGAAACGATTCATCACTCTTGATAGAAAGGATAACAAAATGGACAACCTTGTGGAAGTGTTGACCCCAAAGCAGGATTCCGAGGATCTAGACAAGGACCTCGAAACATTCGCAACCAGATATCAGCGCGCATTGGATGAAGGTTTCGGGCTCAGTCTGCCTGATAACCCCATGGGACGACTGCACTTTCAGTGCACAGAAGTACTTCCGGAGTTGGGACTACCCGTCCCTGCCGACAGGGTCCTTCTGCACCTTAACACATTCCACACCAAGGAACATCTCGACGGCATTTTAAAAACCGCCCGTGAGATAGGCATAAAGTATATCCTTGTCGTAAGCGGAGATGGAAGCGAAAGGCTGCCCAAGCTCCGGCCTGAAGATATAGGCATGAATGTCAATTCCGTGACATCCGTCGAACTCATCCAGTACATCAACGCCTCATATCCCGGCGCTTTTACACTCGGAGTGGCTTTCAACCCTTACGAACCTATGGATCATGAACTTCACAAAATGGAGAGAAAGATTGCCGCAGGCGCCAAATTCATAATCACTCAGCCCATCATAGAACGCCACCATGCTATCGAGGAGCTACGCCGATTCAATACGCCCGTAATGCTCGAGGCATGGATGTCGAAGAGAATTGACCTTCTTGCCCAATGCATCGGTTACGACCTGCCGCAGACCCAGCCTTACGACCCCCTGGAGAATCTTCGCCGACTTCACACAAACTACCCTGAATCGAAGATGTATCTGGCGCTGGTGGGTTTCAAGACGCAGATTCCTGAGATCAAAAATATCCTCGGCATGACACGACCTTGCTGAGTCTTCAAACGACCGTTAACGGGAACAAATGCTGAAAGAACGCCACTCGAAAGAACCATCCTCATGAAACACCACAGCCGATCCAAAACAGGCCTGTCGCCAAGCGGTAGCGCATATTCTGCCGCCGGCGTTGATATTGACGCCAAGATGAAGGCTCTTCACACTGTAAAGCGCATGATCGGCCGCGCTGCAACCCGCGGCACCATTGGAAACATTGGGCTTTTCGGAGGACTTTTCAGGGCGCCAGGACGGGACGCCATTCTCGTGGCAAGCACCGATGGCGTCGGTACAAAGTTAAAGGTGGCCGTCATGGCCGGCCGCCACGACACCGTAGGGCAGGACATAGTTAACCATTGCGTCAACGACATTCTCGTGCAAGGGGCAATGCCTCTATTCCTCCTGGACTACTTCGGAACATCACATTTCGATCCGTCGGTCTTCCTGCAGGTTGTTTCTGGTCTCTGCAAGGCCTGTAGACAAAATGACTGTGCGCTCATCGGCGGAGAGACAGCAGAAATGCCGGGGCTCTATCCACCAGGTGAATACGATCTCGTGGCCACTATAGTCGGCTGGGTTAAAGAAAAAAAACTCATCGTGGGAAAGGAGATCAAGCCGGGTGACTCCATCATAGGACTTCCATCCTCAGGACTTCACACCAACGGCTATTCTCTTGCCCGTCATATAATATTCGAGAAGTCTGGATTGCATGTGAGAGACTGCTTCCCTGGCACAAAGAAAACGGTCGCAGATGTCCTTCTCGCCGTGCACAGGAGTTACCTCAAGCCCATCCGTTCAGTAATGAGGACAATCTCTATTCACGGCATGGCACACATCACGGGTGGTGGCTTTCCGGATAACATCATACGCGTCCTGCCTCATAATTGCGCGGCGGTCATTAAACGCGCTTCGTGGAATGTCCCACAGGTGTTTCGCTTCATCCAGGAAAACGGCAACGTCTCGTTCGAAGAAATGTACAGAGTCTTCAACATGGGAATCGGCTACGTAATTATTGTCAGACGCCAAGATGAATCGAAAGCCTTAGATCTGCTTGCCAGGGCGGGCTGCCGCTCCAGAATCATAGGAATAATAGAACGCGGCAAGCGCAGCGTCGAAATTGCCTGAGCCATTTGCGACAAGACAGCATCGCTAGTCCTCTCGCCATCCTCTGCGCGACCGCCACGGCGAAACGGATGACCGCCAGTTAACTCCTCGTCGGCTCTGTTTTGACTTGTCTCTTTCCCATATCAACGATCCTTCTCCATCCGATGTAAACGTTTCTGATCCGCCTCGTATCAATGACCGGCGGCCCTTTTCGCTTTCCTGATCTGATCCCAAAAGCGTTTCCGCCCAGTCGCCAGGAACATCCGTCCGTCCATCCTCAAGCTTCTTCGCACCCTCAGCAAGCCATCCCCAGCTTCGCGGCCGAACGTAATCATCAACAGATCGCTTCACTATCGGGGATTCAGAACCCCTGAGCGCGCCGGCAATACGGCTGATTTCAGCCAACTGGTCTGCTTCTGACCTCAACTCAGATGGCCGCATGACCCATTCCGAGATATCTTCAAGCCCTCGATCACCCTTTAGATCGGAAAACTGTTTCTTGCGCCACTTTGCTTCAGCACCAGCATCACCGGCGTCACCAGCGAGATGAACAAAAACAACCGGAATGCAACTTTCAGGAACATCCGCGCCGGCTCCAAATATATCGTAATCGCTCGCCGGCACAACCACCGGTCTATGTGTCAGCGCAGCCGCCACCAAAACAAAACCAAAGCCAACGCCCGGCCACAGGAATTTGCTCGTCATATTGCCTCGCTGGGCTGCCACATTGTCAGGCTAACGCGCCTCACAAGCAGCCACTAGCACTCTCTTCTCTATTGATCTCAAACCATCTTGAAGAAGTCAATCCTCCGCAAGCGACAGATCCTGAGTCTGAGGCCTTTTGCCGTGAAGCAGCACTTTGAAAAACAACTTTCGTTCATCGTCAGATCGCTCTCATACATCAAAGGTTAGGGCAAGCACCAATACCTGGTATCGGCTTTTGGAGTTTGTCTGGAGTTGGTTCTGGGATAGTTGAGTA
>CALETX010000092.1 GCA_937920455.1 uncultured bacterium | reverse complement strand
TGCGAGGGCGTGATATTGATTCAGCCATCCCGATCAGCTCACTTTCGGATGAAATTCTTCAATCCCGACGGCTCCGAAGCCGAAATGTGCGGCAATGGCGCAAGATGCGTCGCCAGACTTGCATTTGAAATCGGCGCTGCTCCCGCGGACATGAACATCGAGACAGCCGCAGGCATAGTTCAGGCGCGCATCATTGGATCCGATCAGGTCAGGCTCAGCATGACTCCTCCGTTCGATTGGCGCGTGGATAGACTACTGTCCCTTGGGAAAAAACGAATCAGATACGATTTTGTGAACACTGGCGTGCCCCACGCTGTCGTCGTCGTGCGCAACCTCGACGCTGTTGATGTCCAGGGAATGGGATCCGCCATAAGATGGCATCGCGACTTCGCGCCTCGCGGAACCAATGCTGACTTCGTCGCAGTGGCAGGACCGCATTCGATCAGAATTCGAACCTATGAGCGCGGCGTAGAAGCCGAAACCCTCGCCTGCGGGACTGGCATAGTGGCCGGCGCCCTCTCCGCTGCCCGCAGAGGACTGGTCAGAAGACCTGTCAAGGTCCGCCCAGCCAGCGGCGATGTTCTTACCGTGGACTTCGGCCGCAAAGGCGACGCCTTTGAAAATGTCACTCTGCAGGGCCCCGCAGTCCATGTGTTTGAAGGGAATCTGACCTACTCTAAATGAGAATAGCCACCTTCAACGCAAATTCAATCCGCTCAAGAATCGAAGCCGTCCTCAAATGGATGGCCGAAAACCGCCCCGATATCCTCGCCATCCAAGAGACCAAAGTCGAGGATGCCGAGTTTCCGGCTCTCGCGTTCTCCGAGGTCGGTTACCATGTCGTTTTTCGCGGTGAAAAATCCTATAACGGCGTTGCCATCGCCTCAAACCATCAGTTCCAGGAAGTATCCTTCGGCTTCGATGATGGAGGACCGGCCGATGAGACAAGACTTCTCTGCGCCAGGATTGGACAGATCGTCGTCGTGAACACCTACGTGCCTCAGGGCCGGGACATAGACCATCCCATGTACAAGTACAAACTCGAATGGTTCCGCAGACTAAAGGCTTTGTTCGATCGCCGTTTTACGCCCAGAGCCAGGCTCGTCTGGGTGGGAGACATGAATGTCGCGCCTGAAGCCATTGATATCCACAATGCGGAATCCCAAGCCAATCATGTGTGCCACCATGTTGATGTGCGCCGAGCGTTTGCCGATGTCGTCGCCTGGGGGTTTGTTGATGTGTTTCGTAAACACCATCCCGAAGCCGGGCACTATACATTCTTCGACTACCGAACCCCAAAGGCAGTGGAACGGAATATGGGATGGCGGGTTGATCATATTCTTGCCACTCCACCACTCGCTAAACTTTCAAAGGACTGCTGGATTGATCTGAAGCCAAGAGTCCAACCCAAAGCGTCTGATCACACTTTCCTTGTGGCAGATTTCAGCATTTAGGAAGTGCTGCCACCGCCTCACCGCGACATCCATGAGTCACAACCCGTCCCGTCAACTGAGTCGAGCAGCAGTTTCACATTGGCAAACGGCGTGTCAATCACCGCCATAGTCATCAACCTGCGATCGTCCGACGAAACCCACACGGTCATCTTGCCTTTGCGCACAAAAAGGCCCTGAAAAGCAGCTTCGGGCTCTATCTTTATGCACTTGACCTTCCCGTAAAGTGGCAGCTTCACGTCCTCCACCTTCAGCACGCGAACCAGAAGATCGTATATTTTGTCGTCCGCCATCACGCGATGCCTTTGCTCCTCTCCCACTGCAATCGGTTTTGATCGCATGAAATACAGGAACGAGAGCAGGTCCCGCGAATCCTGTTCAATCTGAAATTCTTTTTCCTGCTCCTTGATAAGCGATCTCCACCGGGCTTTACCCTCGTTGTGATCAAAGGTTGTCACCTCATAGTATCTGTGCCTTCCCTCCCTGAGATTCTTTACAAAAACGACTGGAAGGAACGTCTCGGCATCCACAAGAGCTTCCACAACATCGTTTACAGGATAAAGCTTCTCCAGCACCTTGTTGCTGACGGCTCGAGAGCGGATAAGAACCAGCTTTCTCCCACCCATATCAACCCACTCGGTGCTCACAGTCGCGGTCCCTACTCCTATGACCCCCCAGTAAATGCGGTAGTTAATCTTTTCTCCAACGGGAAACCAGAGGCCTTTTCCGTCTGAAGGTCCATCTCCGTACAACGCCGCCGGCCTAACCAACACCACACCGACCATGAACAGCAAAGAAACGTTCAGCCTCATCCTCGAGCGCTCCTTCCAGCTTTTGCGCCCACGCCCCGCCTTGAAAGCTCAAGCGCAATTTCTTCAAGAATCCCCGCACCGGTTTCCCCTCTTTGCCGCGTGCGACAACCACTGGCGGCAAGGTGGCGATATATTTCAGGCCGACGTTCACCCATTTTTTCGAGCCGCGCATCAATTTTGAAATATTGGAACTTTCTAGCCTTTGCCAGATCCAGAGTCGCTACCGCAAGCGAGTCTGGCGCATGGCCTGTACGTGCCACGATCGTTCCTTCAGCATCTATTATGCACGCGCATCCACCCCACATGCTCACAACAAGCGGAACGCTCCAGTCCATTGCTCGAACACGAGCCATGGCGTCGTTCCATTCCTCCCAGTGGCCAAAAGTGGGCTGGAACACAATTTCGGCCCCTGCCAACGCCAGCTCCCCAAAAGCCTCCGGAAACAGGATGTCCCAGCATATCAGGAAACCAACTCTGCCAATCGCAGTATCAAACACTCCAAGAGTTTCACCTGCGTCATATGTCTTGTGTTCACCAGCTCGAGGCAGATGCGTTTTGTCATAAGACGCCACAACTCTGCCCGTCGGGTCGAGCATCACCGCCGTGTTGTAGAATCGCCCCCCGCGCGTGGTAGCAACACCGCCAACCACAAAAATCCCCCTCCGCCTGCACAAGGCACCAATTCGCGCTATAAAACGTTCATACGCCTTGCCAACCACATCAGCGCACGAAGGCCGGCATCTCCGTTTTCTAATATATTCCCCGAGTCTCGTGGCATCCTCGGGTATCACCGCCACTTGCACCTCCGCTCCGGCTGCACGCTCGAGGATGCCGATCTGATGCTCAATAAGAATGTCCACATGACGAAGCACTCCAACCGGATCGCATTCTCTCCCTTTGCTTACCATTTCCACAAGGCGGCTCTCAGACGGCGGCGCGAACCCACAGGAACTCGGCGCACACGCCGCAATCGCCAACAACCGTCTTCCGCAGTCAGACCTTGTTCCACAATCTCTCACTAACATGCCTCCAGAAGCGCGAGTCGCGCAGCGCGCAACTCTGCCGCCGTCTTTGCGTAATCATCAAAGCCACGAATAGCGCGCTTGACAATCCTCTCCATCAATGTCCGATCCCTGCAAGCAACTTCCTTCAAAAGCTCATAATCCTCC
>CALETX010000091.1 GCA_937920455.1 uncultured bacterium | reverse complement strand
CTCCACTCTCCAAAAACTGGCCGAAACGCAGAAAAACGCTATACGAACCGCGGCCGACGAAATGATAAGCGCGATCATCTCGGGCGGAACAATTTATGCCTTCGGCGCCAGCCATTCCTTTATTCTGGCCGAAGAAATGGTGTACCGAACAGGCGGCCTCATGCTCATCAATCCGATCTATCCTCATGGCATGAACACTTCCGTAAGGCCGATGACTCTCACATCCAGACTCGAACGCCTGCCGGGGCTGGGCAAGGAACTGCTTTCATCGTCGCCTGCCAAGGCAGGCGATGTCATCATCATCGCTTCGGTCTCAGGTCGGAACGCCGTAGCCATAGACATGGCAATATCAGCCAGGGAGCGTGGGCTGCGCGTCATTGGAATAACGTCGCTTGATTACCTGAACAAAGTTGCCAGCCGCCATCCGTCAGGGAAAAAGCTCGCCGATTTCTGCGACATTGTCCTCGATAACTGCGTTCCTTACGGCGACGCAGCGGTCAGCATTAAGGGATTTCCGCAGAAGGTTGGCCCACTATCCACTCTCGCCGGCGTGGCGCTGGTTAATGCGCTTGTTGCCGAAGTCGCAGATGGGCTTCTGGAGCGCGGCGTCACACCGCCTGTATTCATGAGCGCCAATGTTGACGGAGGCGATGAATTCAACGAAAAACTTCTTCAGGAAAACAAGCACCGTATCCATTACATGTTCTGACTCACATGGAGGGTCGGGTTCCACCCCGACCCGAATCCGTATGGGACGGCGTGGAAGCAGTCCCTCCACAGGAATCTCAGACGGGCGCTGGAGCGCCTGGCGTTTGCAAAGGCAGATACACACGAAAACAGGTGCCCTCTCCCACCTTGGTCTCGAAGCTCACACTCCCTTTATGATCCTCAATAATCTTCTTCGTGGCCGCAAGGCCAATGCCAGTTCCCTTCTTCCCTTTCGTGGAAAAAAAGAGGTTGAATATCTTATCGCGATGCTCTGGAGGAATGCCGGTCCCATTGTCGGACACTTCTACAACAACATTTGTCTGGTCCGGGATTCTGTAAGAACGTATCACCACCCGTCCAGGCCGACCCTCTGGAATAGCGTCAACAGCGTTGGTAACCAGATTCAGGAAAGCATCATAGATAGAATCAGGCTCCAGCATCATCGTCCCAAGCTGCGGGTCCAGCTCCATGTGCATCTCGATCCTACGCATCGCAGCCTGATCGTCAACTGCGTCAACAATCTGTTTGAGCATATCATTCAGCACCACCGGCTTTGTCTCCAGCTTCGTCTGACGGCAGTAGTTCAGCATGTTTTCAACCAGTTTTCTTATCTTCTGATTGGCCTGATGGAGGGTCTTCCAGCCTTCTCTGACTCGATCAAGATCATTCCATTCGTTCAATCCGCGGTCCACCAGGTATTCGCCAATCTGAGACGTAAAAAGGACGTTCTTAATATAGTGCGCCAACCCGGAGAGTGACACGGCGACTGCCGCAAGTTGCTCCGCCTTGATTTTTTCCTCATACATCCGCGCTTTCTCGATGACTATTGCAACCTGCTTGCAAACAGTTTCAAAAACCTTTCGCTGTTCGGGCGTAAACTCGTACGGCTCCATCTTTCGGGCGGACATTACGCCCGTAATCTCCTCCTGAATCCTCAACGGAGCGCAAAGGCATGCGCGACATTGCTTTTCCAAATTCGATGGTAACGGATAATTCCTCGGATCCTGAGTGGCATCCGCCAATGATACTATTTCGCCGTGTCGGGCCACCCACCCGGCAATGCCCTGGCCTGGCTCAAGGACTACTTTGCCGGTCAAATCCGGCTCCAGGCCCACATTGCTCCTCAGTTGCAGCTTCCCGCCATCCTGAAGCAGGTAAATGGAGCACACCGGCACTTCCAGAAGGTCCGCAGTTATCCTCGCAATCCTATAGAGAATATCGTCAAGCCTCATTACAGACCCGACGAGATTGCTTATCTCCAGCAGCGCCGCAATGAGCCGGTCAGGATCTCTTACAAGCGCTTTGCCCCGTCTCGTCTGCCCATCCATTTCAACCCCCAGAAAAAATCTCTGAAACTCTGCTTTCCTGCCTTGTCTCCATGCAGCGTATCTTCCCAATCGTGGCCATATGTGGCAAGACCGTTTCTAACAGGACCATCACGGTGCTACCACACATCAGTTCCCTCCGGCAAGAGACCATCCCGCCGACTTGGCCAATCGTTTTCACCGCGTTTCCACAACATTGACATCGCTCATCTGTTGGCCTACCGTCACAGTCCTGCAATGGCATGACCCTGTAAGCAGCAAACTTTCAGAACAATGAACAAAGCCCTTTTGTACAGGCTCTACATAAACTGGGCCATCACTCTGCTGATTATTCTAATACCGCGTTTCTTGAGAACCACTCGCGTTTTTTCCGCCAAAGCCGACTCTCTCGCGGCCTCAGCCATCTCAAAGTCAGAGTCGGCTGTGGCCTGTTCAGAAGCCGCTTCGAATCTGGCAGATGAGGCATGGTGCAACGCCGTGGCAGATTCAATAGAAAACAACAACGTGTCTCCTGCCATCGCAGGATCCGCATCCGATTACCGTTCCCCAGCATGGCGCCAGCAGAAAATACTGGAAATGTCCGAAAGAGCAAAGGCGCTTTTCGCCGAAGCTGCAGCTCTCTCCGACAAGGCGGCAATGCTTGCCAGATTCTCGGCATGGCGCGCAGCGTTGAATGTCGCCCCTGTCTGGGCAGCCGGCGCCTCAGCTCCCTGGCTTCTCCATTTTTTGATCAGATGGATTGTCCGCAAACAACATCAATGCAGCCTCCCCACCCGCAATTCCTGACGCCATACGTTGCGATCAGCCGAGCGCAGCTCTGACCTGTTTTGACCCATGCCCAGGAAGCTTGCTCACAACCAGCAGCTCTCCCAACCGGAAACGAAAGCGAGATTGATACTTCGCCTCCCCTCTGCAAGAGTTGCGATGCAGATTCAAAAAAGTGTAGAAATATGGCGTGCGACATGCAGTTCGAATATCTGACGTAAAAAGGATGTCCAAATTATGAAGCCGCTCGCGGAGTTCGGGTATTTCGACGACGCTGCCCGTTCCTTTGTCATAACGAACCCTCTGCCACCACGACCTTGGATTAACTACCTCAGCAACCGGCGTCTGACCGCGTTCATAAGCCAGAATGCCGGAGGGCTGCTGTGGTATCGTGAACCGTGGTCCGGAAGAATCAGCAGATACCACTATGTCGCGCCTCCACCCGACAGGCCAGGTTTCTATGTGTATGTGCTGGATCGAAATACAGGCGAACTATGGAATCCTCATTTCGCACCTTGTTGCCTGCCGCTCGAGGCATTCTCCTGCCAGCACGAACCTGGGATAACGACGATCACAGGATCGAGAAAAGGCATTGAAGTCACCGTCGGATACACCATCCCGCCAAACGACGACGCAATGATCTGGCGGATCGGCGTCAGCAACAAAGGCATAACCGATGCAAAGATCCTTCTGGCGAGTTACATGGAATTCGGCCTCCTGGAGTTCCTCCGCGAGAGCATCGGATGGTGCTATCTCAAGCACCAGTTCAAACTCCGATACGACTCCACCCATCGCGCCATCCTGTATGACTACCATGTCTTCGAGGCTCCGTTCACGCCGAGGATGATCTTCGCCTGCTCTGGACAGGTATGCGGTTATGACGCCTCAAGAGACCAGTTCCTTGGACGAACCGGCACTCTCGCCGCGCCCGAAAGGCTGATCCAGCACCGCAGTCTCTCCAACTCCGAACTTCCGCTCGGCGGCCATGGCGCGGCCGTTCTAGGAACAGAACTTTCACTAAAACCCGGAACAACCGAATTCGTTTCGTTTGTGTTCGCCATTGCTGAAACATGGGATGACGCCTTTCAAACCGCGGACATCTTTAGCAATGACTTAAATGCCGCTGCAGCCTTCTCCGCAACAAGAAACTTGTGGAGCATGCGCCTCGGAGGCCTTACAGCCCAGACAAACGATCCGGCGACTGACCGCTTCATCAACACATGGAATCCATACAACGCGCTCATCGCCCTTGAGCTGGCACGAATAATCTCCACAGACCACATGGGCACAGATGGCCTGCGATACAGAGACACCACTCAGGACGCCCTTGCCGCCGCAAACATCGAGCCGGAATTCAGCCGGCAAAGAATGCGCCTGGTTTTTTCTCAGCAGAAACGGGACGGTGGAGGGTGTTTCGCGTTCTTCCCGCACACCGCCAGACCTGCAACAGATATCCCACACCGATCCGATAACACCGTCTGGCAGATGGCCACCATGAAGAACATTGCCGCAGAAACCGGAGATCTATCCGTGTTTGAGGAAATCATACCATTCCGCGATGGAGGCCAGGCCCCGATCTACGAACACATACGCCTCGGCCTGAGTCATATAGCGGAACGCAGGGGCCCACACGGCCTGCCGTTCCTGTTTCACGCTGATTGGAATGATGGCCTCGCCTTGTTCGGGGACGAAAAAGCCGAGAGCATCATGCTCGGCATGCAGCTTGTCAATGCCTGCCAGGATTTCGCAGAACTGGCATCCCGATTGAACAGGACCAACGACGCCGCCTGGGCCATTAAACTTGCAGATGAGCTGTCGTCCATACTCAATTCCGACATTGTCTGGGACGGCAGATGGTACCGGCGACTCATATTCAGCAATGGCAAATTCCTGGGTTCCTCCGCAAACAGACAGGGCAGCATCTATCTCAATCCACAATCATGGTCGGTCATCTCCGGTGTCGGCCGGCTACAGAATCGCGGCCGAGCCGCCATGGATGCCGCAAGGGATCTGCTGAACACCCCTTGCGGAATTGCCATCTGCGCGCCGCCTTTCAAGGGTGTGCCGGAGCCAGAAGATCCCCCAAAAGGATCCAGCCCGGGAATCGGCGAAAACGGCGGAATATTCTGCCATGCGAATACCTGGGCGGTCATCGCCGAAGCAATGCTTGGCCGCGGTGACCGCGCCTTCGAATATTACCGGCAGATTATGCCGGAATCAGTAATATCAAGGATCGGAGCAGATGCCTACGGCCGCGAACCATACGTCTATGTATCATCCCTGGCCGGACCGCCTGCAGGACGTCTCGGCGAAGCGGGCATAAGCTGGTTGACTGGAACAGCAAGCTGGATGTACGTGGCCGCCACTCAGCACATTCTCGGTCTCCAGCCCACATATGACGGTCTGCGACTGCGCCCATGCCTCCCATCCGCTCTCCAAACGGTCCACGTGCTCCGCAGTTACAGAGATTGCATTTACGATATCCGCCTCGTTCACGACGGGACATCACCACCCATGATCGAGGTAGAAGGGCGCCCATGGCCTCATGAAATCCTCCCCGTGCAAAAAGGCGAACGGTTAAACGTCACATGCCGCTGCTGAAGATGAAGCTCTCTTGGCCGGTCCTGTTGCCTACTCCAAATCCTCCATGTGGCCGGCCACTGGACATGGATTTCGCAGCACTTTCGCCGCGTTGCGCAATAGATGCGGTTTAGCTGAAAGCTCATGCTTCGAGGGGCAAAGTGGTTATTGTACATAAGCGGCAAGAACAGTAGACTCAGACAAACCCAAATAGAACAAAACGATGAACTGGTATTACGCTGACAACAACAAACCCACAGGTCCCATATCCGAAGAACAATTCATCTCGCTTGTTCGTAATGGCACCATATCCCACGACACGCTAGTATGGCATTCCGGCCTGGATCAGTGGAAACCCTGGGGACAACTTGCGCCGCAAGCATCACAGGACGGCTCAGCGGAAACCGTGACAATCACCTGTTCCCAGTGCGGCCGGTCTTTCTCCAAAGATAACATCATAGAATTAGGGGGCCTTTCGGTCTGCGCTCAATGCAAGCCTGCATTCGTACAGCGTATCCGTGAGGGGGCTGCAATCCCCGGAGTGCTCGTGTATGCGTCGTTCTGGACAAGATTCGCCGCCAAGGTCGTGGATGGCATACTCCTTGCATTCATAAACACCATCGTCCAGTCTGCCTTCTTGCTCGTGTTAGCCTTCTTTGAAGAAAGTCCCTCTGCGTCACTCCTCGCCCTGTACTCTCTTCTCTCGCTTATCCAGTTTGCCATCTCTTGCGCATACACGGTGTTTTTCCTTGGCAGGTATGGCGCAACACCAGGCAAGATGACTTGCAAGATAAAGGTCGTGCGATCCGATGGTACGCCGCTATCCTATTCCCGCGCGCTGGGACGTTTCCTCGCAGACCTGCTCAGCGGCTTCCCCACCCTGTTGATCGGTTATCTCATAGCGGCATTCGACTCAGAAAAAAGAGCTTTGCATGACCGCCTTTGCGACACAAGGGTTGTCCTTAAACGGTAACATGACTCCCCCTTTGGATACATACCAGGCATTGATAAAGTGCCCCAAATGCGGAGCGCATCTGCAGCCCGAAACCCTCAGCCTTGAACATCCAATCGCCTGCCAATCCTGTCGAACGCGATTACTCGGGATTGTCTTTCCCGCCCTGTACCATCGGCAGGGACAGGATGATAACCCCGCCGGAGTGCTGACTCAGACAGATAAAACCACATGTTACTACCACGAAACCCGAA
>CALETX010000090.1 GCA_937920455.1 uncultured bacterium | reverse complement strand
GTATCCTGGTCCCAAGACGTGGCCGGTACAGGGCACCATTCCGAATCAGATCTCCATACTACCCGAAGACCGATTTAAATGGTACATCATTAAATATGATTCCCTTGAGGGGGCGGTTAATTTCATGTACGAAATAGGCAGGGCTGAAATCGCCGGTGTCGTGCAAAAATGGCCCACAGTCTATTATATCTGGTGGTGGGCAAACTCCAACGAGCAGTACTGGACAGAATGGCAAAAGCGAACTTTTCAAGACAATGTGAAGAATGCCGTGGGCGTCTGTCTATGGGGCTTCACCTCACCCAAGCAGCTTGAATATGAGAAGCGTGTTCTTGAGGACATCATCAAAGAGACAGGTGGCAAACCCATAAAACAGGAAGTCTTTGATATGTGGGTGCCCCGCACTGCCAACAACTGGATACGCGACACGCACGGCTCTCGCATGATGCGGCCATCAGGAACATTCCTCGCACTTCGTCTCCAGACTGATACGCTCAAATATGCGGTTGAGCATGTGCAGCAAGGTTATGAATGGGTTGACAAATTCACTCCGCCCATCCTTGACTGCGACGGTCCTGACTGGATCGGCGGCTATGATTTCGGGCATTTCGGATTCGGCGAGACTGACTTTCCGGTCGAAAAAAGAGCTGAGGACATCGGTGACCTGATGAACAAATTGCTTGCTATGACTAAAGAAGATGTACAAAACGGTCTTGAAAACGGTATCGGGCCGTTCCTTGGCGGACCATACCACCAGATGGCAGCTCCGGTCTTCAATTACGAAAATCTTTTGAAACGTATTAAAAAGGCGATTGATCCAAACTTTGTATCCAATCCGCCCCACAATATCGATCCAAACACCTGAGAGTGCCCCTGGCAGGAAAAAAGCTAGTAGCTCTGCCAGCCACCAAGACCGATAATTGAGAGAGGAGATAAGTATGGGACTGAAAGTCGATGCATTAAAATGCACCGGGTGCAGAATCTGTGAGTTTGCGTGCAACTATCATCATGATATGACCATTTCTCCGATCGGTTCGAGTATCATGTTCTATTTTGAGGAGAAAAAGAACTACTACGGTCTGATGGTCAAACGCGAAAAATCTCTGTTGCTCGGACGGCCAGAGGGCGAAAAAGTGCTGCTCCCTGGAGAGCAGATCGAAGGTGCAGGCGCAAGCGCGAAACCGATTCTGCTTCGTGTTGCCTGCGACCTCTGCAAGGATGAAAACACCGGTCCGGTATGTATACAGGCTTGTCCATATGGTGTTTTGAGCGTGGAGGGAGACTGATATGGAAACTACGAACAACTACAAGGGAACAATTCTGATCGTAGATCTCGATGCACAAAAGTGCTCAAATGAGGACCTGACGCCTGAGATGGTCGAACAGGGGCTGGGCGGTGCAGGTATCAATATGCTCCTCTATGAAAGGTACAAAGACCGCAATCCTTTGATTCTGGGCTCAGGATTCTTTACCGCTACTTTTGCACCTGCTGGGTGCTGCGGCATCATGACTGCACAGAGCCCTATAACCGGTAAAATTGCACATATGCCCTTTGGATGGCAGACAGGGGTTGAGATGAAGCTCACCGGATTTGATTTTGTGGTAATTCTTGGTACTTCGCCCAAGCCTGTGAGGCTATGGCTCCACGATGGGCTCTCTGATATCAACGATGCAGCCGACATCTGGGGCAAAGACGTTTGGGAATCGGTTGACAAAATCCGCGAAGTGTACGGCGACGAAATGGTACAGGTTCTTGTCATAGGTCCGGCAGGCGAACAGAAACAGACGCTTGCGCAGGTCTGTGAAAACTACTGGGGCGGCAAGGACAAAGCAGGGCTTGGCGCCGTATTCGGGGCAAAGAACCTCAAGGCTGTTGCAATGCGCGGTCTAGATTCACTTGATGTCGCAGAAGGGTTCTTCCAGAAATGCGTTGAACTAAAAAATGAAATCGTCAGCGGCACAATTAAAGGCAAAGCCGGGCTGTATGATATCGGGGCTGAACTTGGTATTGACTCAGAAGTACTTGAAAAACTAAGAAGTATGACCCATCGCAATAACGCTGCCTACAACTGCCCATATCCCTATTACACATTTCTGAAATACAACGAGCCACCCTCTGCAATGGACATAAAGGGCCACAGCCAGCCCGGTTGTTGTGTCTCTGATATTGCAGGATTTGCCTCGCTTGCCGCTTTAGGTCTTGACCCTGCCAGAGCCATGGAGCGATGCTACCGGCTGGGACTTGAGCCTGTGGGAGTATCAGCGGCGCTGAAAAAACAGGGAACAGCAGACATCGGAGCCCTTGACAAACTTGCTACCAGTGGCTCGGCAGACGGCCTTGCGCTCTGGCCGGTCTGCGCTGACATGCAGCAATCGATCGCCGCCCTTACTACGGCCTTCTCCTTTGCCGTGCCGCCGCGAGCCGTATTCTGCCAGGACGGCGGACCACAGTGGTGGGTCCACCGCCAGGCAGTGGCCTACCTGCTTGGGATCGATCCTGTCATTATGCTCATGGCACCGGAATTGAGCGATGAGAAGCTTGCAGAACTCATCGCGCTGTGCGCAGATTGGGAGGACTTCAGTGCCGACACCCTGAAAAACGCAGCCAGCGATCTAGTTTCAAAAAGCAGATAAGTACTGGAATGGAGCATACCGATGTATCCAAAAATCAACAAAAAGGTATATGAACGGACACTTGAAGACTACCGTGAAATGGCCTGGGGCGATGCACGATGCAACTGGTGTATGAACCAGTGGGGGTGGAATGTAAAAAGCTCAAAGTACAATGAAATCTGCCCTGAATTTCGTTATACCCGCTTTTTCGGGTATAGTGCCATGGGAAAGTTCCATATCATCCGCGCGCTTCTGGAGGGTGATTTTGATTACACAGACTCTGAAAAACTTCTCGAAATCTGCTATTTCTGCACTTCTTGTGGCGCCTGCGAAATGAACTGTCTGCGTCTGAATGAAAAAGAGCCGCTTAAAGCAGCGGAAGCCCTCAAAGCGCGACTCATTGAACTTGGTATCGCACCGCTTCCTGCGCATAAAGAGCTTCTGAAAAGCATTAAAAATTATGATAACCCGTGGTTGCAACCTCGTTCCCGTCGCCGTGACTGGGCACAAGATCTTGACGTGCCAACGTTCTCACAGGACTCCTGCGAATACCTCTTTTTTGCTGGATGCACGCCTGCCTTCGACCCACTCCTCCAGCACGAAATCATCAACACCATAAAGATACTTAAGCACGCCGGTGTCAAGGTGGGTATTTTCGGAGAACAGGAAATATGTTGTGGCAGTCCTGCCATTCGGCTTGGCGACCGTCAAACATTCTTTGATCTTGTGCGGCGCAACATAGAGCTTTTTAAAAATGCTGGTGTCAGGAAAATTATTACCCACTGCGCCGGGTGCCATCATGTCCTAAAGTACGATTTTCCCGAAGTGCCTGATATTCCATCCTGGGACGTCGAGGTCGTGCATGTCTCACAGGTACTTGCAGAGCTTGTCCGTAAGGGTTCCCTCACATTCAGGAAAAGGGTTCCACTGTCCGTCACATGGCATGATCCGTGTCATATCGGTCGGCATGCCGGCATCTATGAAGAGCCG
>CALETX010000089.1 GCA_937920455.1 uncultured bacterium | reverse complement strand
TTGCCGACGGTGCTTCCCTGCGTGACATGGGATGTTAATGCCAAGCTTCCGAAGGAGGCTCTGGATGCTGTTAAAAAGGGCGTGATTGAATGGCCCGACAATCGTCTTCGGTTTGAAAGTCCTTATGGCCTGCTTCATATGGCCGGGAATGCGGCCGAATGGGTTGCAGATTATTTTGCGACAGACTACTACGGCATGTCGCCATTGCGCGACCCTAAGGGACCCGGCAAACCGGAACTGGCACAGCAGCGAAAGCATGTATACAGAGGCGGATCGTATCTAAGCGAATCATGCGAGGACATGGCAGTGTGGAAACGCTGGGCTGCTGCTCCAGGCACGATGGAGGCTTCCGGCAGGGACGGCCAGGGAAGACCGTTCATAGGATTCCGATGCGCCAGATCTCTGGCGTGGCTTGAACCCCAGGGCGAAGGAAACGCGTCTGAAGAACGCAGGTTGAAGGAAATGGATTTTGAGTCGTTCAAGAGAGAGCTTGAAGCAGGGAAACAGTAAGAGGCCGGACTGCCGTTCACGAGTGTCTGCGTATACCTGCTTTTGCGTTTGCAGAGAGCATCAAAAGTTTTACTCGACGAACATTGCGTTGGCGGTGAGCGAAGGAGGCGCCAGATCGGTCTTTTGTTCAGAAGGTCGTTGCCGTGTTCCTGAAGGCTGAGTCTGCAACTACAAAACGCGAGCGCCGATGACGGTGCCCTCCACTTTCGCGCACAGGTGCTCAGGACGAAAGGCGCGTCGTCCCCGTCTCACATCCCTTTTGACGGATGGCGGGACGTAGGTCCGGTTTTCCCCAATGGCACATTGCGCGGCGCACTGATTTCTCATAATGATCGGTGTTGATCGGTTTTTTCCAATGTGCTGCCGGCCAGATGGATTAATCTCTCGTTGGTGGCTTTTAAGCAGTCGGGTCGGATACCGATCCGTCTGGACTGTCATACTCGCGGTTTGGGTCTAAAGTCCGGGTTCAGATGTTTCGGCATGCGACCGGGCGCTCAGTCTGAAGTAATGGGTACGTGTTGAAGATCTGGGCTCTACGCGCTCGATAAATCCTTCTTCGCAGAGGATCCTGAGATCCCTGGTGGCTGTGTTGGGAGAGATGCGCATGATTCGGATGATTTCGCCTCGCGTGAGTTTGTGGTGTTTTCTGAAGAGGACGCGGATGCGCTCAAGGCGCCGCAGAGATCCAGAACCCTGCAAGAGAGTATTGTCGGGTTCATCCTGCTGTGCCGATGCTGCGGTTGTTTGGGATGCATCCGGCCCACGCGCTTCCGGCAGGTACTGCTGGCGCGCCGTTGGTTGCGGCGGAGGAGAGCGGAACTTAATGTCCATATCTTCCACGTCGTATGAGAGTTTGTCTGAGTGCATGAGTCTCATGCGTTCTATGACATTTCTGAGTTCTCTGACATTGCCGGGCCAATCGTAGCGCATGAGAATTTCTTTTGCCGCCGGGGAAAGTTCGGCTTGGAGGCCGGGGCGTCGGCCGACATCGAGGAAGTGCTGTGCCAGGGGCAGGATATCTTCGCGTCGTTCCCTGAGGGGCGGTATGTGTATTCCGAGCCTCTGCAGCCTGAAGAGGAGATCCTTTCTGAACTTGTCTTCGCGGGCCAGCGCCTCAAGGTCTGCATTTGTCGCGGCGAGGATGCGGCACTGTATGCGGCGGGTGCGGGTGCTTCCTACGGCTCTTATTTCGCCCGTTTCGAGAACTCGGAGCAGTGCGCGCTGGAGGTGGGGAGGTATCTCGCCGATTTCATCGAGGAAGACTGTGCCCTCTCCGGCATCTTCGAACAGGCCCTTGGTGGCCCTGTCGGCGCCGGTGAAGGCGCCGCGTTCATGACCAAAGAGTTCTGATTCAAGTATTGTTTCTGCGATGGAGCCGCAGTTGACTGCTATAAAAGGCCTGGCCGAGCGCTTTCCGGCATGGTGGAGGGCGCGGGCCACGACCTCCTTGCCGGTGCCGGTTTCGCCGGTGATCAGAACAGGAGCGTCGAGATCGGCAAACTTCACCACGAGGTCACGTATGGCGCTGATGCTTTCGCTAAGGCCGATGATAGTGTCAATTGGCGATGGGTGGGACTTTCCAACTGGAGTTGGAACCTGTTGGATGGCCGGTGGTTCATGTTGCGGTTGCTTTGCGGATGAGGGCGAGGCGAGGATATCCAGCAAATCGGAGCCCTTCATTTCAACCGCAAGATCAATCTCAAATCCGAGCCGTGGCCTGGCGGACAAGGAATCCATACGGGTTACGACACGCGAGAATATCTCATGCGCCTCCTTCTTGTTGCCGGAAAGCAGTGAGACGCGCGCAAGGAAGAAGTCTTCGATTGGATGGCAGCATCCCTTTTCGCGTCGCATTTCCAGCAGGCGGCGCGCGGCATCCCAATTGCCGGCTGCTAGTTCCGCCCTCACAAGGTTGAAGGCGTGGAAGCTGGCGGCGAAAAGAGCTCCCGGATGGTGGCTTGCGTCAAGTCGCGCAAGACGGAGCGCTTCCTGAGGGTCACGATTGAGCAGGGCGTGAATGACTTTGACCCATGTCGGGGCGGTGGAAGAAATAGGGCGGGGGCGGCCGGACGTTCTGTCCGCAATCATGGCAAGGAGAGTCTGGTAGCCGACGACCGGATCGCGGGGAGCGGCGCGGTGAAGATACGGCG
This sequence comes from uncultured bacterium, assembly GCA_937920455.1. Taxonomy (GTDB): domain Bacteria; phylum Verrucomicrobiota; class Kiritimatiellia; order UBA8416; family CALETX01; genus CALETX01. The sequence continues at coordinate 1,436 of CALETX010000089.1, read as the reverse complement.
AGGCTTCGAGGTGAGGAAGGAGCAGCAGGGCTTGGCTTGCATTGGCTGTTTCCAGTGCATTGAAAAAATCCACCGCCGCTATCCGTTCCTTCCTGAAGTTTTCATTGCACATTGAGCGGAGGGATTGGATTTCGTTTTGCATTTCTGCAGCCCGTCCATGCTGGGCCAGGAAGAACGCTATTTCCCAAAGGTGGAACTTATAACGGGGCGACTTTGGATCAAGCAGTGCAACTATCTGTTTGAGGATATCCTCACGGCGTTTCCTGTTTCCGGAGGCATCGGCAGCGATGCTCTCTGCGCGCATGACATGAGCCTTGATTTCCGGGAAGGTATTTTCTGTTACAAGCGTGCCGGCACGATGTACCAGCGTTTCGGCATCTGCTGGTTTTCCAATTCTACAGCATATCTCAGCCCATGTGCCGAGGATGAGAATCAGTAGTTGAGGGTCGGTCTGGTCCATTGGGATGGACTCGGCCATGCGGATGGCGTCCCTGGCCAGTCTTCTGCCGGCAAGGCATTCCTCAAGCTGGATAAGAGCCTGGCCGGGCAGGGTCGCTGCCTCGGGGGAAGTTTGGGCAATCCGCAGAAGGTCTGCATCAGTTTGAGCATAGCGCAGGACAATTTGATTCTGTCCGATGTTGGCCATGTCAATGAGTGATTTTTGCCTGGCTTTTACCTCGACGTTTCAATGTCATCATTCTGATCATAGCACTGAAGAAATCCACAATGCAATCGGCAATTTGGGCGCATTATGCGCTGAACCAGTTGTGCATTAAGCAAACAGGATGTGTGCCAATCTGGATTGAAGAAGGGATGCAGGTGAGTGACGATTTGCCAAGTAGCTTTCTTGAGTCAAAGATGGTTGATCTGATAAGACCAGGTTTTGCTTTTCATGCCACGGAGACATTTATAACTGCCTGTCAAAGTGGTTCAAAAAATCAAGGCCGTCATAAAAAAGTGAAAAATCCAACTGCAATGCATTTGACTACTCTCGTTCTAATGCATTGACAGCAAACATGTTGCTTTTCGCGCATTATCGGTGGCGCCTATCTCAACGGCAAAATCTGGGATGAAACAGGTGCCGAGCGCTTTGTGGCGGTGGGCAGGACGTGTGAAATGCGGGATACTGCGGCCCTCTATTAAGGCGAAGGTGGGACGGCGTGGGAGCCATTCCTTCAAGTTTGGAGCGGGCGCGTTTTATATTGGTGGGCCAGCATGTTTGGTTGTTGATTTGCCGGTCCGTTGGCTGTCAGTCATCCTCCCGACACAGCTTGCTTGCTATCTGGCAACATATTTCGGCTTGGCGGGGAGCGGTTTCGTTATTGAAACTATGGCCGTTTGAGATCTGACGAGCACGAGGATTTTATTGCAGAGAAAGGCAAGTTGGCGGCTTTTTTGTGTGAGAACGATAGTGTTGATCCGGTCCAAAAATGCTT
>CALETX010000088.1 GCA_937920455.1 uncultured bacterium | reverse complement strand
TCAAAGCCCCGTCTCACGTAGTATTGATCAGCCGATAGCCTGTCAAAACCCAGAATACGCAGAATAAGATCGCGAGTCCCTGCATTGCTGCTTTTGACGGCCAGCAGTTCGACTCTGTTACAGGTGTCAAGAAGCACGAACTCGTGAACCCCCCACACATTCATCAACATCCGCCCTGCCTCCTCAAGGCGTGACCCGCTGAGATGGAACATTTCCCGTTCCCGCAGAGGCAGTTGATGATGACTAGTCCCGATGACAACGCAATCTGCGCTGTCCACCATGTCCACATGACGGTTCATAATGTCTTTGACCAGGCGCGAGCGCCGGCAACTCTGGCCACCAGTTGAGACAGAGACTATCAGCCCGCCTTTTCGGAAAGTGGCGGGCGTGACGAAGTCGCCTTCGGTCCAGTTGCCGTCCACAGCGCAGCATAACACACCACGCGCATGACACGCTGCCACGATGCGGCGGTTAACAGCTTTGTCTCCCGTCGCTGCAAAAACCAGTAAGTGTCCCTGAGGATCGCCGTCATCAAATTCTCGCCGGATATGCCGGATGCGGCCGGCATTGGCCAACTCAACAAGCCGTTCGTCAAGACCGGGGCTCACAACAGTCACGTTAGCGCCAGCGTCAAGCAATCCGCTAACCTTGCGGTAAGCCACCTTGCCGCCGCCCACCACAAGACAAGGCTTCTGCTCTACCAGCAGATTCACCGGATAAACAGACCGCTTAGGATGAAACTTCATAGCGATTCCCTGACCAGTCTCCTCATCATTTCTTGAAAGAGCGGATGCTTGCCGATCGGCGGCAGGACTTCTATCGAGATGCTCGGATACTCCTCCACCAAAGCCTCCACTTCTGAAGGCACGTCCTCTTGTAAATGATTACCCTCCGAAATCATCAAAGGCAAAATACGGATGGTCCGAGCACCCTCAGCGGCGACAGTCCTTACCACGTCAGACAAAGTGGGTCTGGCCATCTGCAGATAGGCAAGGTAAACGCGCTCCCTTCCAAACTCGTCGCGCAACGGATCCAGCGCGGTGTCAAGCGTCCCGCTCCACTTCGCATTCCGGCTCCCGTGAGCAAGCAAAACCAAGCACGATCGTTTCATACAATCCCTTCCTTTGATGTGATTTCCAGGATCCGCCGCACCATATCGTCAGGATTGTCAAAGCTATCTTCTGCGGCCTGATGAATACGCCTTACAACTACCAGGACGCACGATTCCATGCGCGCAGCCTGCTGCTTTGCCGGAAAGCCCCCCGGCACACCGCTGTCCTTGCTCACAATAACCCCAATGTTGAACTTGCGTATGTGTTCCCGATTTTCCTGAACACTGAAAGGACCACGACCGGTAATAATCCGCTCTCTCGGCAATCCGGCGGCAAGACAGGCCGCAATGGACTCCTCGCAAGGCAGCACCCTGGCGGCTAGCGGAATATTACAGCCTGCAGCATGGCGCGCATACACCGCCACATTCCGAGATCCGATGGTCAATAGAATCGGACGCCCCGGTTCGCACGCTAACCTGGCAGCCTCATGATGGTCGGCAGCGAGCACGATTCCTTCCTCAGCCCTGCATGCTTCAGGCCGCACGAAAGTCACATAAGGGATTCCAGCTTTTTGAGCCACAGCACGAGCTGTGGTTCGCAGCTCTATCGAATAGGGATGCGAAACATCCACAAGGGCACACACGTTATCAGCAGAAATTAGCGCAGCTATGCCGGCGGAGTCGAGTCTTCCACAACGGCGAGCAATGTTCGGATGCCGCCCCACATCAAGCGGCACGTTAGTGGCAGTTGAAACAAGAACTCGACGGCCGGCCCTGGCCAAAGCTTCGGCAACGCCCGCCGTCTCGCTAGTTCCACCCAACACCAAAATGACGCCTCCGCTCATGCTTCTGCCTCGCCATTCATCTCGTCCCGTCTCTCGATGGCATACCCTCTGGGCGTAACGAACCACCGACCGCGACGTCGCGAAGTGGTATTGCCTATGATAACAACCGTCTTCATGTTCACTTCCTGATCCAGCAAGTGATCCAGATCCGTAAACACAACTTTCTCTTCATCTGTACCCACGGCCGTGCCAAGCCCCACAGGAGTCAAGCCGGAACGATAATCACGGAATATTGACACAGCCTCCTCGAAGCGGGCCACACGCTTGCTGCTGCGCGGATTGTAAAGAGCCACAACAAGGTCAGCGCCAGCCACGGCAACAAGCCGCCTCCGAATCGTTTCCCACGGCACTAACAAATCACTCAAGCTGATGCAGGCATAGTCCAGAGCCAATGGTGCACCCATGCAAGCAGCCGCAGCCTGAGCCGCCGATACGCCCGGCAGCACCTCAATTGGCACATTCCAGCCGTGCGCCTCCGCCAGTTCGATTGCGAGCCCAGCCATACCATATACGCCTGGATCGCCAGACGACACCAATGCCACTATCGCGCCCTCCATCGCCTTACGCAGCGCCGCCTCGCACCGCTCCTTTTCCTGGCGCATGCCTGAAGCAATCAACTCCTTGTCATCAGTCAGGTCACTCACCAGATCCAGATACCGGCTGTAACCGACCACTACACTGCTGGCCAAAATGGCCTGCTCAGCGCCATGGGTACGATCACGCCAGCCCCCCGGACCGATCCCGACTACAAACAGCTTTCCTGCGCCACTGCCACGGTCACGCCGTGAAGTATGGTCTTTGGTAGCAATAATTTTGTCCTCCTTCCAGCTAGAAGAGCTGCTGCCTCCGCCACCGAAGGCAAACCAACCTTCTCCTTTACAAACTCCGAATGCCGAAACCGTTTTGACGTGGTGCGAATTTCATCTGAGGAAATGTACCTCAAACCAAAACCCATATTCACCGCTGCACTTAATAAGCCGTATTCGTCCTTCTTGATGTCAGCCGACGCCATCCAACGCACACGCGACGCCCGTACACCGGCCACTCGCAGCGCCTCCCGAACCGCAGCAGCAATAGCCTCGGCGGACGCTCCGCGTCGGCATCCGACGCCAACGATAATGTCTTTAGCCGCCTCTGTCGTCGTCGTGATGACTGGTTCCGCACCGAGCACATTGGCAACGCGCAGGGCAAGCTCATTCGCACCGCCTTCGTGTCCGCTCAACAAGCTGATGGCCCACCGTCCGCCCACATCCACAACCACAACTGCCGGATCCGTCACCT
>CALETX010000087.1 GCA_937920455.1 uncultured bacterium | reverse complement strand
GCTGCTGCTTGTTTTGCAGCTTCGGCCTGTTGACGCCTCAAAGCTTCCTGAATAAGGCTCATCTACTGCCCTCCAACTGTTCCATGGCTTTGCGGACACATCGGACGTCAATGACGCGGGTTTGCGCCACATAGCCGGCGAGGAGGGCATTGTCGCAGACTGCGTTGATAAGCCTGGGCCCTCCCTTGGAATAACGATAAATTTCGCGGACTGCCGTCGGGTCGAAAACCACGCTGCCGTCCGAGCCCGCCACCCACAGCCGGTGTTTTATATACATGGCGGTATCCTCAATGGAAAGGGGAGGAATGTGGTAGCGAACGGTGATCCTCTGGCGGAGCTGGCGCAGATCGGGTCTTGCAAGGCGCGCTTTTAGTTCTGGTTGGCCGCAAAGGACGATTTGGATGAGTTTTTGTTGATCTGTCTCCAGGTTGGAAAGAAGGCGTATCTGTTCCATTACCTGGGGCGAGAGGTCCTGGGCCTCGTCAATGACAAGCGCAACGTTGGTGCCTTCCCTGTTTCTTTCCAGCAGGAATTCGTTGAGTTTTTCTATGTAAGCAAGGCGGTCCCTTCCTCTCACTTCCAAACCGAAATCGTTTAGCATTGCGCGGAGGAGTTGTGTTTCAGACAGGCACGGATTAAGGATCAATGCTGTTTCAACATCCTTGCCAAGGTTGCTGAGTACTGCTCTGCAAAGCGTGGTTTTGCCTGAGCCGACCTCGCCGGTGAGTTCGATGAAACCTTTGCGATTGTTAATCCCGTACATCAAGTGGTCGTACGCTTCCTTATGGTGAGGCGCAAGATAGAGAAAACGGGGGTCGGGCGTTATGTTGAACGGATATTCCTTGAGCCCGTAAAATTCAAGATACATGCTGAACCGCCTCTAATGGTGCTGGCCGTGTTCTTCCTCCCCGCCGTCGGGTACGTCATGATGATGTTTGTGCCGGCACGCACCCTGTTCTTCATCATGTTTGTTCAGCGTATCACGCCAGAGCCATTCTGCCAATACCGAAGGTGACACACCGTTCTGGACATCTTCAATCCTTTTTTGCCACACGGATCTGTCAGGAAAAAGATCAAGTATGCGGCGGTAACATGCGATCGCTTCCTTGGAGCGGTTTTGTGTTTCGTAGAGCAGCCCGAGATAGGAGAGGATTGCGGCTTTTTCTTCCATAAGGTCGGCAGTGGGTGTGAGTTGCGGCCTATCTGCAAACGCAAGCGCTGCCTCGAACCTCTTGATTGCCTCGGTCACGCGGCCCTCTCTCAGATAGATCCTGGCATCTTCAGCGGCAAGACGATACTCCATAGGGTTCTCCCACATTCCCTTCTGGATAATCTTGTGAGCGGCATCTGGGATGCCTATTTGTCTTGCCAGGATGTATGCCGCAACAAGGTAGGCATCAACGTTATTCGGATTCACTTCCACAGCAAACCATAACCATGGCACTAACTCCCTCATGTCATATCCGTAAACATGCTGAACGTATTCAGGGGAGATCAGAGTTTGAAGTTTGCGGAAGGGATGATCTTGCAGCGCCCGTTCCCTCCTGTGTCCCATTCCTTTGTGAAAATACCTGTCGGCGGTTTCGATAAATTGCGCGCTTGCCAGGAGTCGTGTCGAGCCAAGGATGCGCGACACGGCGCTGTCGCCTGGATGAGCAAGATCATAATTCGCGCTGATTTCCGACAGGCGACAGGACAGTGAGAAACAGACAGTAAAGACAATTGCTGGAAGATACCAGCGTCCTGCTGACGAGAACTGGCAACACAATTTTGGATGGTTTTTCATAGGACCGCCATCTCGGACCTGCTGAATCGTTTTTTGTCATACAACATGGCGGAAATAGCCAGAAAGAACACGGTCATGCTTGCGGCGTAAGCTATGGAAGCGGCAAAAGGTTTCCAAGGGGCTGGCCCGAACCCGAACGTTACCCTTGCGCGCATGTCCAGAACTTCGAAGTGGGGCAAGCTATGATATAGAAACAGAAGCACTGCAGAACGCATGCCGGTTTCCTTGAACACGAACTCGGGAATTCGCGGCGTCACAAGGAAAGATGCGCCTGTCAGAATGTACGCTAAGGTTGCTGCAGCGTCTTGATTCATCCGCGTTGAGAAAGTAACTGTGATGGACGTCATGACCGCCAGGGCGCCAGCGTGCAGAATAAATGCCTGAAACAGAGCGACTGGGTTGATGAAACCGTCCCGCATAAAGACCAAGGCCACGACGAGAGCATAGAAAAGCGCCACTGCAACGGTGACCGAACTCCAGCATCCTGCCCACTTGCCGACTACGATTTCCGCGCGTGTGACAGGCTTGGAAAGAAGGCTGAAGATTGTGCCTCTGGTTTCTTCCTGCGGCAACTCTCTCGCAGAAGAGTAGACCGCAAGAATCCATCCAAAAACCCACGCGGTGAGGAGACCTATTTCGAGCAAATATGTGACGACGCTTGAAATCCCAAGTATGTCCAGCGACGAAAGGAGCACGATAACCGTTCCCAGCAGTATATAAACCACATAAATGTCTTTCCTGCGTATCTGACCACGAATGACAATCTCAGCTAACGTCAAAATGCGGGCGATTTTTTTCATCATTTGGACACCATCCTCATGAAATACTGTTCCAGGCGTTCGCCTTGCGGAACGATCTCCGCGGCAGGTCCCTCGGCAACGAGTCTGCCTTTAGCCATGATGGCAAGGCGGTCGCAGACCATCTCGACCTCGGATAGTTCGTGCGATGAGAAGAAAACCGTTTTCCCCTTGCGCCTGAGGTCAGTCATCATGGAGCGTATCTCCATGCGTCCTAGAGGATCCAGGCCACTGGTTGGCTCATCGAGTATTACGACCTCGGGATCATTCACCAGCGCCTGGGCCAGACATATGCGCTGCATCATCCCGCGCGAATAGGTTGATATGCGTCTATCGGCAGCCGCCGATAGGCCCATTGTCTCAAGAAGCAAGTCAACTCTGCGGCGGAGCTCCGATCCTTTAACATCGAAGAGGCGTCCTGTCAGGAGCAGAAGCTCGCGGCCTGTAAGGAACCGGTAGGTGTCGGGATGTTCAGCGAGATAGCCGAGCTTCCGCCTGGCGATCACCTCTCTGACATCGCAGCCGAGGACTCTTGCCGTACCTGATGTTGGAGACAGAAAACCGAGGAGCACATGT
>CALETX010000086.1 GCA_937920455.1 uncultured bacterium | reverse complement strand
CCGAGTCCAACCTCACTCCCATCAAACGCGATGATATTCCAAAACGCATCGGGCTGGATCGTGTGAACGTGGCCGGCGACAAGGAGGAACTGATGCGCATCATCAAGGACTTCCGTGTGGGGCAGACCCTGGGCGAGGTTTTCCTGTGGATAGCCTTTGTGCTTTCGATTGTGGAAGTTTTCTACGCAAACCTTAAAGCGCGCTCTACACCGTCGCTCGTGGACCGGCTGGGAGTCGAGGCTTCAGGCAAGGTGACGGCCGGCAAGGCTGAGTCCGGAGAGGAGTCGGCGGCGTGAATATAATGACTGACGGAGGCAGATGATAATCTGGGAACATACTACGCCCACGATGTTGATCATCATCGGCGTGACTGTCGGCACACTGGCGGCAGCGTTCAGTTTCTGGCGCTTTCTGAAACTTGACCTCGCCACCCTGGCAATCATTCTGCTGCGGCTGCTTTTCATAGCTCTTCTGACCTGGTGCCTTTTCATGCCTGAAAAACGGGAATCCTTGACGCATCTGCTCAAGCCGCGCTTCGTCGTTGCGCTCGACAAGTCCCAAAGCATGACACTCGCCCCGCCCGGCGAAACAAAGAACCGCTGGGCTGCCGCCCAGGAAGCACTGAGTATGGACTGGGTAAAAGTGGTTTCGTCCGAATGCGAACTTGATGTCTACCCGTTCGATGTTGAGGTCAGTTCCCGCTCGAGCATAGCCGAGGCCCGCAACATGGAGCCGAATGGGTCAGCCACACTGCTTCGCGACGCCATGTTCAAGCTTATGGATCGCTACCGGGGACAAAATGTGGCGGGCTTCCTTCTGCTCAGCGACGGGGTGGACACCCGCGAAGCGTTCGATGACTGGGCTTCTGGAATGTGGCCATGGCCGGTATACACCGTGAGGCTTGAGCCGCCGGCGACATGGGAGGAAGAGCCAGATGTGCGTGTGGACGCAGTTAACACGCCTCGAAGAGTCAACGTGGGCTGGTCAACCGAACTCAAGGCAGTCGTGTCCGGCCAGGGCACGAAGGGACAAGCCATAACCGTCCAGTTGCTGGAAAACAACGCCCTGAAACAGGAAATCCCCACCCAAATACCGGCCGGCGGCGGATCCCGCCAGGTTTCTTTCCAGTTGGAACATCCCGAGGTCGGCGTGTTCACGTACCTGGTCATGGTTCCACCGCTTGAAGGCGAGAGCCATACCAACGACAATGCCTACTCCATCACAGTCCAGGTGGTTGACAACAAGAACCGCCTCCTCTATGTGGAAGGTCCCCCACGAATCGAGTCCAAGTTCCTCACAAGAGCCCTCAAGGCAAATCCCAAAGTCTCTTCTCTGGCTTTCCTCAGAGGACCTGGCGGCCAGTTTCTGACGGTAGGTCCGAGGGGAAACATGACGCCGGACATGCACGAATCGCAGCTGGCATTCTTCAAGATCGTAATGATCGGCAACCTCGACGCAAAGGAACTGGGTGAGCACCGCGCTCAGAATCTCGCCAAGTTTGTTGACATGGGTGGAAGCCTTATCCTTCTCGGTGGCCCCAAAGCGTGGGGCCCTGAAGGCTTCCTGAAGACTTCCCTTGTCAAGCTGATGCCAGTCAAGGCGCTCGGAACAGAACCTCTCGAAGGAACTTTCGCCGTCAGTCTCACCGATGACGGCCGCAGCCATCCGGCTTTTGCCGGCGATCCCGCATTATGGGACGTTGTGCCGCCTGTTCTTTCGGTATATCCCGACGCCGCCCTCTCAGCCGGCGCGCAGGCAATCGCCGCTGCCAATACCCCACGCGGCGTCCAGCCTCTTATCGCCGTGCAACGCTATGGTCAAGGGAAGGTCGTGGCAATCCTCACTGATTCTCTCTGGCGATGGCAACTCCATCCCGATGTTGAAAAAAATCGTCCTTACCAGAGATTCTGGGATCAGCTTCTTTCCTGGTTGTCGCCTTCAGAAAAGGATCTGGAGACCCAAACGCTCGACCTTTTCGCGAACAAGGAGCAGTTGTTTCTTGGGGAAGACGTCGAGCTTAGTGCAGTCCTGGGCGGGAAGGACAGACAAAAAACGGAAGCTGCCGTAACCGTTGAGATCTCAACCCCATCACAGAGAAAGATTCCTATAGCTCTGGCCAGACAGAATGTTGTCACCCCCTCCGGAAAAACCTTTCCCGGATTTGCAACGGTCTTCTCTGCGCAAGAACCGGGGCTTTATACCGTAACCGCGCTGGCAGAAATCGAAGGACGAAAGATCGAATCAGATCCCTTGTCGTTCTTCGTGAAGCCATTCACACCCGAATCGGTGCCCAGGCCGGCAAAGGAAGACATTCTGCAGGCCATTGCGCAAAGCAGCGGTGGCAAACACTTTGAGGATATGAAAGAAATGAATGATTTCCTTGCAACGTTGAAATTCGCAGGCAAGGAAGAAGAAAGCGTGACATACCGCTCACTGTGGCAAAATGTCCTAATAATTTCTTGTTTGATGGCGTTAATATCTGCAGAATGGGCCGTGCGGAAGTTTAGAAATCTCCCATAGTTTTTATGGCTCTGCACGATAATGTAACGTTCGCGGAGGAGCATATGCGGCTGTGGGTATCTGTCGTTGCGACTGTTGCATGGGGGACATGCGCTCTTGGCGGATCAAACCTTGTCTTCAACGGAAGCTTCGATTGCCCAACCAATCCTCTCGCCGGATGGATGTACGATTATACCTGGTTGGGTAACCAGTTCTACAACGACAACCACACCCGTGTTTCCTGGGTAAAGGAAGACTCTGGGAGGAAAGGAGTTGTAAAGTTTTCCGCAGGCGCAGACGTCCTGGAAAACCAGGGGGTCTGGCTTGACAGCAAGCCATTCCCATACGAGTTCGGAGCAAAATACAGACTTACCGTCTGGGCCAGGTCCGAAGGCCGCAACGGCACAGGCCCAAATTGCCGGATATACTTCGTCGGGTATAAATGGAAGTCCGGGATCAAGCCACATCCAGACCCGGATCTCACCGAAATGGCGCCCAACCCTCCAGGTTGCATCATAAAACAGGGCGCCGGATATATAGTGTATTTCGGATCAAAAGGCCGCGATTTCAGCGATCCGAAACGCTCATGGACAAAGGGCCAGACAACTTTCCCCAGGGAAGATCCTTCAGATGAAGAGATCAAACGTCTGAAAATGTGCGATTTCCTGACGGTCCATATTTGTGTCCTTGGAGGCTCGGCGGGTGACCTGTATGTTGATGATGTCGTCGTCGAGAAAATCGCAGACAAAATGAGTTTTGTTGACAAGCTGAAGCAGCGCAGCCCGACTCGCTGACGTCTGGAGGTTGCTGAATGGCGACCGTGCCAATGAAGGCTGAAATGGAACAGGTGGGGCGCCGTCTCTCCCGGTGGCAGGCAAACCTTGTCCTTGTTCTGGCCTGCGCCGCCATTCTTGCCGTGCTGTTGATTTTCAGTTTGTCCGACATTTTTGTCCAGTTCGGTAAAGGTGGACGCATTCTGGCATGGTCTTGCCTTGTGGCCATGGGCGCCGCTGCTATATGGAGAGTCAACGTTATTCTAAAGCAGCCGCGAACGGTTCTTGGCATTGCTGCACTCATCGAACGGGCGTTTCCCCAGCTCGATAATCACCTCATAAACTACATCCAGTTCGCATCTTCACCAAATCGAAGTGCGTTCATCGAAGCCTACGTGCGGCGTGGCGTTCCGGAATGGCGCCAGATAAACATAGAAGCCATGAAGGACCGCAAAGCCCACATGCGGGCAAATATCGTCCTGGCAGCCGCTCTTCTGTTTCTGGTTGCGCCCGCTTTTGCGGCGGGACG
>CALETX010000085.1 GCA_937920455.1 uncultured bacterium | reverse complement strand
GAAGCACGATCCTTTTTTCCAGAACAAGAATTGCTGCCACTATCAAGGCAAGATTCAACCATGGAGCTATCAAAATGAACCCGTGATTTATTCTTGCCCGAGGAAAATAGCGCGTTCTCAGTCCTGTAACGTCGCGCGATGTCCGAGCACTCGTCATGGTTTCCTCTCGACCTGGTCGCTCAAGCCACCATTGTTGGCCGAGGACGAAGTTCCTGTGAAAAAGGCCACAAGTTCAGACTTGGCTCTTTCCATATCGAGTACGATTCTGTCTATCTTTACGATCAACACGTTGAATGCCGCATACGATGGGATAGCGACCGCAAGGCCCGCCGCAGTACAAGCGAGCGCCTTTAGGAGCGGGGCAGTTACATGCAGCGACTGAATCAACGGCGCGTCGTTTTGGATGCCTACGATCATTTCGGATAGGGCGACCACTGTCCCGAACAATCCCAGCAATGGTGCTATCTGAGCGATGGTGGCGATAACGACGAGTCTGCGCTCCATGCGCGATATTTCGGCCATACTGGCGTCATCGAGAGCCTGGCGGAGGGCTTCTCTGGCATCGCTGCGGTGGAGGATCGCGGTCTTGGCAATGAACGCGACCGGTCCTGGGGTTTCATCGCAGATTGCTGTTGCCTCGCGTATATTTCCCCTGCTGAGAATATTGAAAACGCCGCGCAGGAAGTCTTCGACCCTGATCCGGGCGCGGTGGAGGTGCAATGCTCTTTCGAGGAAAAGGGCCATTGCCACTACTCCGCAGCCTGCACACAGCCAGACAACCGTTCCGCCCATCATCAGCCATTCTCGCATTGTGCGTCTCCCTCGATCCTGATCATTCCGACCGCGTCACGCATCGCTGTTGAGAAAATGCCACCAGTTTTCAGACTTTATCCTTTTGATTCTTTCCTCGGCATCGCGCGCGGCCGGAACGTCGGCCGCGCTTACACGCCGCAGGATTCTCACCGCGCCTTCCCAGTCCCTTCGTGATTCGAGAATATCCGCCGCCGAAAATGCGGCGCGGGTGAACCACGTTTTGGCGGCTTCATTGTGCCACCGGCCCTTTTCAAGTCCGTCCAGATACGGAATCATAACCCTTTCGTAATACTGTTGGAACGCCTGTTCGGTCCTGCCGAGTTTTTCGAAACAACGTCCGATCTTGTATTCTGCCTGTAGCGCTAGATCAGATCTCACGCCCGAGATACCGCTCACTACGCGGTATGACTCGATGGCCTCTTCATAACGTTTCGGATTCTTTTCGCCAAGCGTGAACTGGCAGTCACCTTTGCGGCCCCAGGCAACCGGCACCAAATCGCTGTCTGGATGTTTCAGGATGATTTCATCAAGCAGCAATATGGCTCCGGCCAGATCCGCCAGTTCAGTCATGGCTTCAGCTTGAGCGAATCTAGCTTCGGGTATTCGGGGGCTTTTCGGATATTCTTTGACCAGTCTGTTGAAGCAGCTGATGGCGCGGACATATTCCTTGCTTTTCGAAGCGGAAAGGCCGGCGAGGAGAAGGGCGCTGTCGGCGAGGTTGCCGGCTGGGTCTTGTTCCACGAGTTTAAGCAGAATCTGTTCGGCCTTCGGGAATGCGCCGGCGTTGTAGTGATACTTGCCGATCCAGAACATCACTTCGGCAGCCCGGCGAGATGAAGGATATTTTTCGAGGAACTCAGTGCAGATAGCGATGGCCTGCTCGTCGCGACCCAGCGCGAAATCGCACATGCCCCGCATGTAGAATGCCTGTTCTGACAGCGGATGGTCCGGGTGGGCGGCTAACATTTTCTCGAAGGTTTCCCTGGCTTCCGAGAATCGGAACAGGTGGTGGAGAGCCATGGCCTTGTTATAAAGAGCTAACGGGGCCACTGCCGAGTTCGGTGCTGTCTGCAGCACTCGCTCGAATGTTGCGAGGGCTTCCTTATGACGCCCCTCTGTTCTTTGTATTTCCCCTATATGAACCATTGCCTCCGCCGCGGTATCGGTGCTGGCGAACGCCTCAACTATTTTCTGATATTTGAGCGTTGCTGTGTGCGAGTCTCCTGCCTTGAGGATCGCATTGGCGGCTTGAAGGGCGGCGTTGGCTGCAAGCGACGATGTGGTGTGCTCTGTTGCGATTCTGTCGTAAAGGCCGGCAGCGAGAGTGTATTGGGCGTTGGTGTAGAAGCTGTCAGCAGCCTTGTAGAGACATCTGGCTTTGTCGTCGGAGCTGGTGGAGAGATCGGCCGCTTTCAAAAAGTCCGAAGCGGCTTCCGCCGCTCTATTCAGTAAAAGAAGAGTCCACCCTCGCCCCTCGAACGCCATGGCGAGGCCCGACGCATTGGTATAGCTTTCCTGATAGCGCAGGTATTCTCTTTCCGCCTCGGCGATTCTGCCGTTTCTGAGCAGTGAGCTGGCCAGAGCCAACTGTATTTCGCGCGACTCTTCAGTGGCAGGCGCCTGGGCGACGAAGTTTCTTGCCAATTGCAGCGATGCGTCAGTCGCCGGGCCATCCAGCAGACGAAGAGCCATGAGGTAGGCGCCACGCCTTTTGATGTGAGGGGACAAGGCGCACGCCATTCCGTTGCTCAGGGCGGAGAGGGACGCCTCAGTATTAGTTTGAGACTGATGAATCTCGCCGATCAGGTAATACGCTTCGGCCCGCAGGTCGCCATGAATGGCCTCA
>CALETX010000084.1 GCA_937920455.1 uncultured bacterium | reverse complement strand
GACGCGCAAACTCATTGTTTTGGATAGAGATAGGGAGCCTGGGCAGGGGATCGACTCCGACTGTATCTTCCACAATATCTCCCAAATGAGGGGCGACAACACCAAGGCAGACCGGGCCTATGCCAAGGTCGAGGGCTTTCCTGAACTTACGGCGAGGCGCAACTTTGCGGAGGATGTCTGCCAACTCTGAATGCTCGCGGAGTTCATTTCTCAGCATTTCTTCTGAGCAAACGACTCTCCGCCACCTGCTCAACTCAGCGTTCTGAGCGGATTCGAACATCTCCTCACTTACGGATTTCATATTTCCTGAATTCGTTTCTCCTCTATCTTCGCCACAATAGCGATCTCGTGCGCCACTCTAAGGAGGCAGTATATAAGTCCTGCCTTACCATCAAGAAACCCTAACCGGCATATATACAGATAGATAAACCTGAGGAGAGGCCTGAACCCGACTCGGGCGGCGATCCGCTTCAGACATCGCCGCCGCGTCACAGGCCCCCTAAACAAATCCAGCAGGCGCAGAGGTTCGCCCCTCAGCCGAAAGATCAGTTCAACCTCATCCGAGGAATAACGATTATGCCTATCAATCCATTGCTCTATCCCCTTGCTAAACCCATAATGATCATACGGCTCCCTGATGTACCCCAATGGTCCGCTCGATAGTTCGCGTTGGCCATGGCCTTCCTTTTGGAATCTCACCAAACCTGCCTTCATCAGTCTTAGCTGCCAAGATGGATACAGCGTCACATGTCTTATCCACTTGCCTAAGAAAAAATTTCGAGCGCACATGTAAAAGCCGACGAAAACTCCAGGATTTGCCAGAACCTGTTCAATATTCCGGGCGCATGCTGGCGTTATACGCTCATCGGCATCCAAAAAAAGTATCCACTCGTGGCGAAGCGCACAATGATCCAGAGCCCAGTTGCGTTGATCTCCGAAATCTATAAAAGGGTGCCTGAAGATGCGCACATCAGTACGCTCTCGGCTTGCCAGCTCAAGCGTCCTGTCTGAGCTTCCAGAGTCAACAATCACAACATCTTGTGCCCAGCATACCGATTTCAGGCAATCCGCAATGTTCTTTTCTTCATTCAGCGCAAGAATTACAACAGTCAAAGGAATTCTCTGTATATCACTCGTCATGGTCGCAGAGGGTACTTGGCCAAAGCATCGATAAATCTCGCTGCAGCCACAGAAGGACTGAATCTGTTTTCATAGCAAAGTCGCGCCATCAGTCGCATTTGACAGTGCTGTTCCTTTGATATATTCATGAACCGACTCATTAGCGAACTCATCGTTCTGATGTTATTATCACCCGCGTATCCAGCTCCGTCATCAGATATCTCGCGCCAGATATTCACGCGATTCGATATAATAACCGGTGTTCCGGACGCCAGTGATTCAACCACTGCTATCCCGAAATTCTCTTGATGACTTGGCAGCACGAAACATTCCGCGGATCTGAAGGCTCCCCATTTGGCATCGCCCTGAAGCATATCGAGCCATGTAACTTTGTCTGCGATGCCAAGTCTTGCGCTTCTTTTCTGCAGGTCAGCGCGCCATCCAACAACGTCCGGTTCGGCCATTACCAATCGCCAGCCGCTTCGGTTTCGTGCTGCTTGTGCGAAAGCCTCAATCAGTACGTCGCATCCTTTCTTGGGATGGATTCTGCTGAGAAACAATAGAATCCGCTCGTCACATTTATGAGGCAACAACGATCGAAATGCTTCTATTTGGCTATTGGTCTTAGGAGGCGGTTCCCCCACGCAGTAAGGCACAACCTCTGAATTACAGCGGAATGGGCTAAATGAACCCAATGCGAGTTTCTTTTCCTCCGCGCACGTAAACAAAACTGCCGCAGCATCTCTTAGCACCCTCCATTCCACCATTTTCCAGATTAGAAGCTTCATAACATGTCTGCATGGAAAGAGATCTTTGAATGCCGGATCGAGCATTCCATGGACATAGACGAAATACGGGACTCCAACTTTCCTAAGACACAACCACGCCCCCGCGCTAACGTGTAGCCAAAGGCCGTGGATAATAGCTGCATCGAACTCTCTCGCCCTTGAAAAAAGCCATCCATGGTAAGAAGGACAATATCGGTAGGGTGTATAGGCCGGTCCCAGCGCAACAATCTCAAAATCAAACGATTTCAACCATGGCGACTCAGGTTTATCCAAGCAGGCCACTACTAGCTCATGTCCGTTTTTACATAGCATTCTATTGGCCTGGACAATGGATTCGATAGGCCCGCCACCGGCTGGATTGGTCGAATTTATAAGGTGCAGTATCTTCATAACCAACCGGAAAAATCAAAACTACCGCCAAGAAAGATAGTCATGCCAATGCTGGAGAGACTACGAACAGACACTACTCTGCCTACGCCCTCTTGCTGCTCTCTCGCAGGACGCAACGAATTTTCGCGCTCCTTTTACCAATGTGTATTCACTAATGATTTGGCTCGATTTTGCACCAAAGGCCTTGATTTGGTGGGGGTTTTCAAGAAAGAAGCGCATTTTGGCCATCAATCCGCCAATATCATCCCTGTTGATTACAAAACCATTCACACCGTTCTGGACAAGGTCACGGGCTGCGCCACAGGCATCCGTAGCGATTACCGGCAGGCCGGCAGCACAGGCCTCGTTGACCACAACTCCCCACCCGTCGTAGCGGGTAGGGAAAACAAATATGTCTGCGGCATTGTAGACAAGAGGCAGATAATCTTGGGATTTCTGTCCTAAAAAATAAACCCTCTTGCTATCAGCTAAAATGGCACTTGCTGAAGCTTCTAACTGTGCTCGTAATGGGCCATCCCCCAGGAACGCAAGAACGGCATTGTTGTGGCATCGGCCGATCTGTGCAAAAGCGTTTAGGAGCAAATCTACCCCCTTCCTTTCTATCAAACTTCCAGAAAACAGGAACACCACGCTGTTATCCCATCCCATTTCTTGCCGCAGCCTTGCAACGCGGCACGCATCAACAGCAGAGAATCGCTCCGTTGCAATATGATAAGGCACATTGTCCAGGCATTCTTGTGAAGAAACAAACGGCTGATATGCCTCAACGGCTCTGCTTCCGATGCCAATCACCCGATCAGCCCTATGCAGCATTTTTCGTAACATTAGTTTTCGGACTTCTACGAGTATCCTAGATCGAGCACATACGCTTCTTCCCCACGGCGGGGCATAATCTTCCGGCCATGGCGGTTCAAGCCAATAGACCAAGGCAGGAGTTTTTGGGGCATGTCTTTTGCGGCGTATAACAGCAGATACACACGCAACGAAAGTAAGGCTTGTGTACTGACCTGACAGAACAAACAAATCAGCTTCGGAGTGTCTGCACTCACGAACGGCCAAGGGATGGAATCTGAAGGCCCCTGACCACCAGTTCGGACCGTACCCTTTAAGCACCTGATAAGAGAAAGGCGAAGCCAAAAGTTCAGCACAAGGGCAACCTCGATGTTGCGCGCTCATGAAGCGAACTTCGAGGCCGTTTGCACAGGCTTCATTGATTGCCCGGAAAAATTCCACCTGATAAGGGCTAGGAGTATTAGTCAGGAGCCAGATCTTCACTCTCTTCTCTATTTGTGTTTCTCGTGGCAAGGCAATGGTGGCGAGCCTTGCCATGGAAGTGGGCCATGTGCAGGAAGAGAACGATAAAGGCGGTAGGTCTCGGTCCGGACAGGGCGTCGCAGTGTTGAATATCCTGCACACGCCAGCCACCCACGTATTATCAACAAAAGCCGGGTGA
>CALETX010000083.1 GCA_937920455.1 uncultured bacterium | reverse complement strand
GAGGCATGGGAGGGGAAGGTACATATATTCCGGCGGAGAGGAATATGTGGGCGAATTCAGGAACGGAAAAAAGGATGGGACAGGTTCCTGCATCTATCCGGACGGGCGTGAGATGAAGGGGATCTGGAAGGAGGATCGGCTTGTGAAACTGCTGGAGGGATGACCTTGTGGGCGAACCGTCCCGAGGGGCGGTCAGAGAAGGAGAAAGGAAGGGTGGAGAGGGGGAGCATCTTTTTGAGTCGAATATTCGGGTAAAAAGACTTTTTTTTATTGACGGAGCACACCAAAAGGTTTAATCTGTCCCTCAGAATAGGGAGAAGATGCTCATGCATAAGTTACGTATTCTCCTGGCGGCGCTAATTTGTGGGACATGGTGTGCGTACGGGGCGGGGACTCTGCTGCCCTACACCGACGGATTTGAATCGTATGCCCTTGGTCCTATACCGACGAGCGGGCCATGGATGACCAATGGTATGGGAAGCGCGACGGTTACCAATTCGCCTGTTTATGTAGGCAGCCGTTCCTGCTCGCTATCGGACATTAATCTTATTCTTGATGTTGATGAATCCCGCGGCACGTACACCAACGTGTACTGGCGTGTTTACTCCAGACCGGTGCGTTATGAGGACGAAGGGGGCTCGGATGCACCTACCAATTGCGCGGGAGCGTCGGCGGCCTTTTATGTGGACACGAACGGCTATGTGAAAGCCTATGTGTTTGACGGATCCAGCAATACTTGGACCACTCTGACCGCGATTCAGATACCGTCCAACATTTGGGTGGGCTTTGAGATTAACATCAACTATATAAGTTCGAACTGGAACATCTGGGCGAGCACGAACGGATTTGTGACCTCGACGAAACTCAACGGTTCGGCGCTACAGTTCCCGACGAATTCATCGTCTACCAAGCTTGATAACGTGGCGGTTTACAACAATGGAGTGATAGACAGCATGATGCTGTATCTGCCTGGCGCGCCGGGTGGGGGCATCGGATTGCCCTTCTTTGACGGTTTTGAGGCATATGCTTTGGGGCATTTGACGAACAGTGCGGTGGCGCGCCAATACTGGTCGCTCTCCGGCGATGATGCAGCGGCGATTGTCACGAACAGTCCGTATATTGAAGGGGCGAAGTCGTGTTTTGCGACCAATGCCACTCTTACCCTGCAGATTGATGAAAATAAGGGGGTGTACACCAACGTCTGGTGTCAAATGTTTTTGAAGCCAACTGGCTATGAGGATGACGGTGGGAATTCGGCGCCTTCGGTATCGTCCAGTGCGGCGGCGGCTGTATATGTGTCCACTGACGGATGGCTTAGAGCGTATGCATACGTCTACGGCCAAAACATGTGGACGAACCTGGTGCGGGTGTCAACGTCGCAATGGATTGGGATTGCTATGCACATGGATTATGCGACGAGGTTGTGGGATCTCTATTACACGACGAACGGCTACGGAAGCGCGATGGTGAAGGCGAACACGGCAGTGGCGCTGGGCATTCAAACAACTGCGACGGCGGTTGCTGAAATAGGTGAAGTTTTGGTGCAAAATAACTTTGTCCTGGACGCGGTTGGCGTTTCGGAGGGTGCCGTGTGTGTGACAAATCCTCCGGCGTCGAATACCGGCAATCTAGTGGCGCAGCAGCTTAACGGCGGGCGCACAAATCTGATGGCCATACTGGCCCATCACTATGGATATGATCAGGACACTCTTCTTGGCGCTTTGGGCAACGACCTAAAAAGCGGGTTGGTAGACGGTGACAGAATACGCGTGTTCTGGACCAACTCGTGGAACATCTACACACTGGTGGAGGGGGCTTGGACGGTATTGGCGGGAGATCCCGGCTTGCCTGCTTCGCAGATGCACATTACCCCGGGTATGGGAGTATGGATAGAAAAGAGAAACAGCACAAATGCGCTTGTTTTCTATCCGTACGACACCATCCCCACTGTCACAAACACCATTTACGGCACCAACTTTTACTGGAGTGCGGGGTGGAATCTTCTTGGATGGCCGTTCATTGCGGGAACATCAGCGTCGTCCGGCTGGGGTTTTCAGACATTCGCCGGCCAAGGCGATACGATTTATATATACAACGACGGCCTGTACGACGTGAAATTGTGGTGGGATGCCGCCAATACGAGATGGAATCAGGGGCCGAGAGCGTCCACTTATATCATGAAGAAGGGACAGGCATTCTGGTATTACCGTGCGGCAGCCGGCTCTAACACCTGGGTTGTCGCGAATCCCAGCCCCTGATGGCTAGGTTGAATGAAGGGTGATTTATGACAGCGGAGAAGCCTGATATGAGAGCGAAAATGCTGTGGGCTATTACAGGTTTGTCGTGCCTTCCCCTGATGGTGTCTGGAGCGATGGTAGACGCTCCCCCAGCCATGTGGGCAGGCGATTCGTCGGAATCAGATGTCAGCTCATATGTAAGCTTTTCATCTTCGTCGCCGGGCAGCATAACCATCAGTTTTGCCGGCCAGGCAGGCCCTCCTTCCTATGTTGTTGGAACCGTCGTGGCTGATGGCGCAGCGCCGGAGAGTCCCTTTGTGGGCGATTATATTGAGGCAGGAGCCGCTGGCGTGACATTCAGGATTTGTGGTGACGGGAATCTGCCCTTGAATCCGTCGGTTATCCTGGTCGGCGAGAGCGGTCGGCGATGGTTCAACCCGAATGTTTCAATTTCGCAAGCAGCAGGCGAATGGATATTGAATCAAGTCGCGTTTGACCCGGAGTCCGGATGGGTGTGCTCCTCCGGTGGAGGGCCGGCTGAATGGGAGGATGATCTTCGCCATGTGGTCTTCATTGGGGTCAGGCTGGCTCAAGGAGGAATAGGCGCTCAGTCTTATACGATAGATGAGTTCAGATTGATTGACGCAAATGGATTCATTACTCCGCCCGCAGATCTTACTCCTCTGCAGCAGGCATTGAAGGACAGGTTTGGTGTGACCAGCATTGACGAGATTCCAGATGCGCAGAAAGCTGTGGACAGTGACACCGATGGCATGACGGATCTTTACGAGATTCTTTGCGAATATGATTTGAACTTTGCTGATTCGGTATTTGTGGCAAAGCCTGTGGCCGCGGACGAGACCGGTATCACACTCCGATGGGCATGCGTGGCGGGCAAGAAATACACTGTGTTCAGGAGCGAAGATTTGTTGAGCGGCTTTCGTACGTTGTCTGGAGCTGTGGATATGGTCGCTGCCGAGACGGGGTATATGACTTACAAAGACACCACTGCTACTGGACTAGGAGCCTACTTCTATCGGATACTGCGCCGTGATTGAGGAGGAACACAGTCCCTGGAGGGCCCGATGAGAGCGTGTGGAATGATATTTATGATCTTATGTGGCTTATGCGCGATGTTCGCCAGCGCCGCTGTGATCGTCGAGGACACATGGACCAGTGGGTTGGACGAGTGGTCCGCAACGAACAGCGCTCGCACTGGAATGGCATACGGTACCCTCTCAAATCCTGGCGGATATCTCAGAATAACGGGCGGAGCGGCAGATCCGGGGGTTAAAGAAGACTATATTTTCGAAAACGTTGAGTTGGCAGGAAATAAGAATTACCTCAACTGGGGAGGGTCAGGCACGCAGGTATGGGCAGTTCAATTTCTCTTTCTTGCTCAAGCGGGTGGGGTGAGTAATGT
>CALETX010000082.1 GCA_937920455.1 uncultured bacterium | reverse complement strand
GATCAGGTAATCCTTCCCACTCTACGTGAATCTGGAGGACTCCGTTGATAGCGCGAATTCCGTTCAGACGCTCGACGATCTGATAGCTTATCTCAGAGTGTTCAGCAGCTTTGAGCAACGCGGGCAACACTTCCTTACCGTCCATGTCTGCCCTGTAGAGGGTGAGTCGGCGCGCGTGGACTACTTCTTTCTTCCCTGAAAGGATGTTCTCGACCTCAAAGACCCAGTCTGATCGGACATTGGTAATGCGACGAGGCCCAGTCCAAACAAACCGTAGCTTGTATCCGCCAGGCTGAGCACGCCTCACCAAAACAAAATCACCCTTATCAAATCCAGCAGCTTGGACGTTCGTTTTTCGATTGTGTTTTTTATGTGACGTTTCCGCGAAGCAGACGTGACGCCTTCGACAGATTTGTGCATGGCTAAGGTAGCTTCTTGCAGTTGATCTACATTAATCAGACCTCGCGCTTGCGCCTCGTCGGTAGTCTTTGCGTACTTAAACTCCTGAACAGGAAGGGCTTGCATTAACGGCCGAACGGGTTTGTGCCCCGTAAAAACCTCCAGTGGTGTTCGGTACACACCGGGGACATCCTTTTGCCGTAGACCCAGAGTTCGCGTTGGTGCTTGATTCAGGACGCTTTGTACAGCCTCGGTAACGGCAGGCCAGTCTTTCGGCGACAACTTCCACTCGCTGATCAGCGCCTTGCAACTGCGGAGAACTTCGCGACAGACCCTTTCGACGGATCCGTTCGCCCAGGGCGAATACGCCGTGGTAAAATGATGCCTCGTTCGAACTTCATCAGTCAGCTCCCTAATTAGGGTATTTTTGAAGTGCGACCCCTGGTCGCTTACGAGCCAGTCCATTGCACCGAAAACACCTATCCAGACGCAAAGTGCCTCTGCGGCGGACGCCGCAGTAACGTCAGCCGTAGGCCAGAGCCATATGTAGTGCGACAAGTCGTCCTTGAGAATTAGGACATACTTCTGACCACCGGTTCCAGCACCCATAAAGAGAAAGTCCATGTGTAAAACTTCGTTTGGGCGGTCGCCATGAATCGCAGTTCCAAGTGGCCGCGGAACAACTTCACCAGTCCGTGTGACGATGCAGTGGAAGCAGCCACGAACGAGTTGCTCAACGCCCTTGTCAATGGTAGACCACCAGAAACTTTCCAAGATGATGCTTCGAGTTGCATCACAGCCGCGATGACCGATGGATCCACAATGTGAACACACCATCACTTTCAGCTGTAGTTCCAAGTCTGCATCCGGGATCCAAATACGATTTCCTCTCTTGTACAGTCCATCAGATTGATCAAGCCAAACGCTATCCGGAGGCGAGTGTTGCGCTTGCGACGTCTTAAGGACAGAGATGTCAGGCCAAATAATTGAATCTGCAGAAGGCACAAGCTGATCAGCTTCCTGTAGTAGAATACTGCACACCATAGACTTTTCATTTCGGTATCCGCGGACCCATCGGGTAAGAATATCAGCAAAGACATTTTCGTCTCCAGCGATATGTTCTATCGCGTAATCAAATCTGCTCAGGTAGAGCGCCCAACGTTGGACCTTTGACACAATGTGTCTTCCAAGAGAAGGCTCCATCGAAAGGGGGGCAAAGACAAAAAGCAGATTCCTATGATCCGTGAACACGTGCGTGTGCTTGTGTCCCATGAGCATGTAATCCAACTTCTCGAATGTTTGGAAAATGGCGAACGCCTCCTTCTCGAATGTTGACCAGTTGAGAGACGCTCCCTTGAATGCCGATCCGAGAAATGCCAGGGGCACATGATTCTGTTCGCCAATTGGCAAATTAAGATCTTCGGGGTCACACTGAGTGACAACTCCAGACCAGTACCGATCGGATGCATCGGTGAATATGCAAATCATCTTATCCGGATCTGGATACGCAAGAGTTACTGCGCTTCGTAAGCTGTCTTGTAGTTTGCGAAAAGTAGCCTCGTGAGTCGGCCCCCAAGACAGCATACTAAGCGCAATCTTATTGATGGACTTCTTCGTCCTCTTTCCAGATTTAGCGTACGCCTCTTCCAATACATCATTGAGTGATCCGATTCTTTGCGCAAAGTTCGGAATAGACATTGACATCCAGCGGCAACAGTAGATAAATTGGGAAAGTTCAGCCGCTGTTTTCGGCATGTGCATATCTTGCAACCCAGACAGGTTGGTCGGGTCCATCGTGTAACCTTCACCAGATATAATGCGACCGCACCACCTTAATTTCTTCTTGAATAGCTTGCACTTCATAGCGGAGAGCCAAAGTCGCTTGACGTGACATATATGGAAGAACTCTTCCAACTTGCTGAGCAACATATCTTCAGTTTCAGAATGAATACTGAAATCGTCCAGCCACGCCTTGAAATGTCCACGCAGGCTTGAGAATAAGGGCTCGATAGAGCTTTGAAAGAATGAAACCGCGTTCGCCAAACCTTGCAACACGCGCTTCGAGATGACCACTCCTCGAGGTGTGACCACACCGCATGCAGAATAGGAGTCCGGGTGTAGAGGTAGCTGCCAGTAGCCCGAAACAAAATCCAGAGAAGCAAAACAATTGCTCCCGGAAAAGTCTTGAACCTCGCTGTCCAGGTGAGGCATCGGCCACGACTCCTTAATGGTCGCGGCGTTGACTGGGCGAAGATCCACAGTCATCCGGTAGCCAGCCTTGGACCCTGGCTTCGGCACGAGCAGCGGAGCCGCTTGCCATTCGGCTGTGGGCATATCCTCGAAGAAACCCATTTCCTTCAGTTGATCGACATACTGATTAAGAAAATTCCTCTGTTCCCCAGAATACCTTCTGGCCTTAACACGAATTGGCCTGTAACCGTGCTTAAGCCGGACCCTCATTGTGGTACATCGGCTGGAGGGGTTTTTCCCAGCCTAATCCGAAAACCGGATACTTGTCAATAATGGACCTGAGTCGTTTGACTCCTGCGTCACTCAAGCCATTGCACTTGGCATCATCAATCATTTCAGCGATCGCCTTCTTCAACTCATCTGGGTCGTCCTCACCCAGGTCCACATAGACGTTGCTGTCTTCGAGACAGTCTGCCTC
>CALETX010000081.1 GCA_937920455.1 uncultured bacterium | reverse complement strand
TATTGCAGCCTGGATTCCTCCAGCGCGATAGAGCATTGATATCAGCGCCGGCGTTCCTGGGAAGAACATGGGTCTTATAGCGCCGGAGGTTGGGTCCATCGAGAAGCCTGGGAAAGGCTCAATCCATGTGGGAAAGACGCGGCAGAACAGAAGACGTTGGTCATGCGGCAGGCTGGAAAAAAATTCGTCCGGCCAGGGGCCGAGGGAGCCGGTTCTTGCCAGTTGTATGCCAATGTTCGTGTAAACACCGGTGTCCCATCCGCCGACCACCCATTCGCTCCATTTTGGGATTAGCATTGCAGCGGTTCCCAGCGAGGCGAGGATGGCGATCAGAACACAGCAGTCAGAAACCATGACTTTGCAGCGTGGCAGAGTGCGGCGCTTCGCTGCGGCGAAGGCGCCGGCGGCCGCAAGGATGATGTTTATTGTCCAGTCCCATGCTGATGAGAATGCGCCGACGAGGCCAAGAATAACCACACAAACAATAGACAAAGCCGCTCCGACGACTGTCATCTGAGACAATCGGACAAGCAGCGGAGTTTCTTGTCTGGCTGGAACAGGCGACGATTCGAACAGAGGACGCCACGTCAAGCCGAGCAGCCCGATGCGGACCGAGAACACGATTGACGCTGTCAATGCCTGAAGCAATGTCGAGTGCGAGCACATCTTTCAAGATAAAGACGTTGACTTGCCTGCTGACAGATATTGCAGGAGTATTGGTGGAATGCAATGAGATAGAAAGATGCAGACAGACGAAGTGGGCGATGGCTAAGCAGTAGGAGCGATTGGAAACCTGTTGACTTTCATTGCAAAGGCGCTCGACACTCGGATGTCGCTTTGCAAGGCTGAAGACAGGTCGGATGCAATGCGGCATTCGGTGAACAACGGCGGTCAACGGATGAACGGTTCGGTTTCTGGCGAAGCTGATGAATTTTATCGCGATTTGCGCGCGCTTTACGAGCACTCTTTCCCCAAGGTGTGTGCTTCATGCGGGCGCAAGTACGAAAATATTGAATCTTTTATTTCGGATACGGAGCGCACACACGGCTCGAGTGGACTGATGCATGTGAGCGACACGTCAGATCGCGCTCAGGTCATGCTTTTTCGAAACTGCCGGTGCGGTTCGACGCTGATGATTGAATGCTGGGATAGGCGATCGAATACGCCTGAGGGTCGGGCGGCGAGGGCTGCATTCGGACGGCTGCTTGAGCGGCTTCGAAAGCTGGGAGTGCCAATGCGGGAGGCACGCGAAGAGCTGCTTCGATATATGCGAGGAGAATCAAGCGAGAAACTTGACTCCTGGATGAAGAAACTCAAGTGCTGACGCTGTCGGATTCCTCTGTTTGCTGATCCCTGGCGGGCCTGATTTCAACCGCAAGGCTGCTGAGTTTTTCCATGACGCGGATTTTCTTTCTAATAGGCCACCAGTCGTACAGGAAAACCTGAAAAGGCCTCCACATAGCGACCCATCCGCTGATGAGCAGGCTTTCCTGAAGGAAATCGGTTACGACGGCGTTCCGTACTATGAAGGGCACCATAGCGCGGAGTCCTATGCAGGCAGCAAGAAAGCTCAAACCGATGGCCAGGCTGAGCCGCCCCTGTTGCAACGCAAGCCGAAGATCGCGGCGGGCCGCCTGTGTTTGGTAGGAAAAATAGTTGTGGATGGCCTCCTGGATCATACGTGCCTTTTCCGCAGCGGCGTCTGGGGATGGGAGATATATAACGAGCTTGATAGGCTTTCTTATGTTTATTTCGCGGGCGGCATCCACGATATATGCTTCGGCGTCTGGATCAATGTCCTTCTCATAGAAGGGTGCGGGATCAAAGGAGTTAAAAAGCTGGTGGAGGCTCTTCAGCGTGATTTCGATCAACACATAGTCGCCTTCAGCGCGGTACAGACCGCTCAGGTCTTTCATAAGGACATAGTGCAGCGTGGAAGTCTGCATGGCAAGATTTCTGCGAGGAGTGTTTGACAGTGTTGATCACAGCATTTCGCAGGAGGAGGCATGCCAAAGAACAAATGTGAGCGAAGGCAAGGCGGCGCAAACAAGGCTTTATGGCCGGCGCTGATGGGAACGCTGTGAGGCTTGGAAGTCACGATCAGTGTTATTCATTTCACATTTGCGGCTTTAAGGGTGCTTCGAACAAGGACGTTATGTCGCGATTTGGAGTTTTGTTTGAATTCGATAAGTTATCGAGATAAGAAATCGGGGTGCAGGTGGTGTCCTCGGCTGTCATGTCCGTGGTTTTGGAGGCGTGAATATGAAGCCTTATCGGGTGGAAATATGCGGGATGGAGATCGAGCTTAGCAGGCCCTCGCTGGGCATGAGGAGGCTTTCGTTTGACGGGCGGACATGGTTCGAGAACGAAGCGAAAGGCGCCTCACTTTGGAAGATTCACGTTGTTGACGCCAAAGGAAGGCGGGTTGACCTGCAGTGCGATGATTGCCGGCGCGCTGAAGTAAAGTGTGGCAGGGACTGTTGCGAGCTGCGATGGTTGGGAGTGATAAACCGCGAGGCTGGCGCCGGCCCATTCGATGTGACGGTTACGATAAGACCAGTCGGGAACATGAGATTGCTTACTGCGTGGCGGATGAATGTGAACAATCGGACGGGCGAATGGACGCTGTGGCATCTGTTGTTTCCGCTTCTTGAAGGTCTTAGGCCAGGGCCTTCTCCGGACAGGGACGCTGTGTTCTGGCCTGAAATGTGGGGCATGCGTACTGTAGGCTGGGACAATATGAAGCAGGTATCGGGTATGTGCGGCGGTTATGGCAAACACAGCGCTCAGTTCATGGGTTTTTCGCACAGCGACAGGACGCTCTATTTCGCATCTCACGATCCACTGCTCTGGCCGAAGCATATGGTGTTCAAGCCAGAGCGCAATATGGGTCGCCGAAGAGCCGAGATGCATTTTCTTGCGCATCCCGAGGGCATGACAGAGGCGGGTAATTCGTACAAGCAATCTTATGATGTGGTAGTAGGAGAATTGCTTGGCGACTGGTACGATGCTTCCAAGACATATGCGCGGTGGGCAAGAACTCAACCGTGGGTCAGTTCGCCTCCTGAACTTTCCGACACCCGGCCGAGGGAGGATCGCGAAATACTCTTGTGGGAACAGGCGTCAATCAACGCCTTTCCGAGCGATCGGGTGGTGACTGTAAACGATCTTTCAGCCTCCGAATGGGTCCGCCAAATGAAGACACTTCGGAGACGGCTAGGCGTCAGGATGGCAGTACATGTCTATCTGTGGCACCAGACGCCCTTTGATACCAACTATCCGGAGTATTTTCCTGTAAAGAAGGGATTCAAAGAACTCGCTGAAGAAATCCAGGGCGCGGATATTGTTATGATGCCTTACATAAACGGCAAGTTATATGACCTTAGTGCTAACAGTTATGACGCTCAAGCCGAGCTTCATGCCGTCAAATGTTCGGCGGAGCGCGTGAATCCGAAGGTTCGTTTTCCCTGGCCTGAGTCGTATGGCAACGGTCAGTTACTTGTGACAATGTGCGTGGCCACAGAGTTCTGGCGAAGAAAGGT
>CALETX010000080.1 GCA_937920455.1 uncultured bacterium | reverse complement strand
TGGCGCCACATGAGATGAGCCCAGAGTCTAACCTCCTCGGCATTGCGGTCGCAATCGAGAGAGAAGGAGCAGTCATAAATCCAGAATCCCTTTCCCAGCGCATTGCAGCCGTTGCATGGGCCGGCCTGCGCGCGTCAGTATCCCTCCTTTTCCGCTATTTCGGACTCCTTCGCCGCGTGTCGCCTCAAGAAAAAAAGGGATAACCGAATCATCCTGCGCAAACCCGAACTCCCCAGGCGGAGCCGTCTTTAGAAAGTTATCGCAAGCCTCAAGCGCCTTGTCCCTTAACCGCCCGTCATACCACGGTATGCCAACCACTTCCATCATCCTGCTCAGTTTCTCGAAACGAGATAAGCTCCTTAGGCGATTGTGATGGAGTTTCGAGAGAAAGAAAAAGCCACCTAGCGGAGCGCCGCTCGCTTTGCCATGTTCACCTGTGCCAGACCAGGGGGTCCCGAGCACGCGCCAAAAGCCATCTTGCATCCTGATAACCACCCGGTCGTCACTCAGGATCTCAACTGCCGTTTCCCTTGAAAGAAGCCTGGCCACCGTGCTCTTGCCGGCTCCGCTCGGTCCTGCCAGAACCCATGCCATCCCATTATACTTCACCGCTGCCGCATGAACCATGAGACCCCCCGCGGCCACGACATTCTGCATAACAAGAAGATAACTCAAAGGATAGCAGAACGGATGATCGGCGACAGTCACTTTGCTCGTATCGGCAAAGGAGCGATCGTTAAGACACAATTTTACGCAACAAGGTTGTCTACCAAATGTCGCCAACCAGATTGGTTCTGCCCTTTCGCCAGCTTTATAGAAAAAACAACGCCGCCTTCCAACTCGACCGTAGGACCATGCCCCGTGGGTTTCGAATAAAGTCTCGATAGCGCCGGGGCATTTGCGCATCCACTGCACGTCAACAATACATTTGTCCGAATCGTTCGAAAGACCTTTCCCGGACACACGCCACGGCCTTGCCCATTGCATTAGCGGCACAACACTTCCCCTCGCAACGATATTTACTCCGCCAATGGACCATCTTGCAATATCAAGCCTCTTCTCTCTGTCGCAGTCAGCATCAGCCATCATCACGATCCGAGTTTCTTGCACGGACCTGGAGAACCGCACGCCGGCCTTGCGTACGCCGTCTGGCTCGACGTCTTGCAGCCCACCGCCAGAACATCCCGCGCTTCCAGCCGTACGACGCGCACTGTTGGCCTCCTATACGGCAGCCGGTTAGACGACCTTGAGCTGTCCTCATGTGATTTTGTTGTCATCGCCTGGCACTCCCACATGTCTCGCGTATGATTTTACCACGGTTCTGGCCAAGTCTGCAAAGGTAATTGCTTGGAACCATTTCGCTACCGCTTTCAAATTCAAAAAAACCCGGACAGTATCCGCAAAGCGTTCTCATCTCACAGCTCTTACACGGCCAATCCGCTGGAGTACGACGATCTCTCATGCCCCCTACAATCCGAAGCCATGCGGAACAAAAACCTTCTGTTGCTGCGTCGCCTGAAACAGTTCTAACCATTACGCATGGGTACAATCTTCCCTTCGGGTCAATATGAAAAGACATGACGCCCGCGCCGCAGTCATACAGACTATCTTCCGGCAACAAAGAAGGCAGACGCTCCTGTTCGCTGTAAAAACGACGCCAGTCATCACTTCTGTTCTTATTGGCGAACTCTGCTTGAACAGACTCTTCTGGAGTAAGTCGAAGACTCAATGGCGTTCTGTCGCCATCCAGTCGCGCGAAAAGAGCTGCATCTATCCGAAATCTGACCCCATAGGCGCTCGCCATATCCTCCATTGCCTGCAGATCGTGACGGTTTGACTTTGTGATCAACGACTTAAGTCGCACTTTCAAACCGGCAGATAGAAGACGCTCTATCCCATCTCGTGCTGCTTTATAAGCGCCAGGCATACCGGTCACATTCCCGTAGGTTTCTTCAGACGCCCCGTATAACGTTATTTCAACTACAAAAGGTGGCCAGTCCGTCAGCAACTCAGCGACTTCAGGCTTTACAAGCGATCCGTTCGTAAACAGGGTCAGAATCATTCCCTTCCGCTTTGCATGGATCCATATCTCGGCAAAATCAGGTCTTATGAGAGGTTCCCCCCCCGTAAGCAGCATGTAAAGACATCCAGCTTCAGCACATTCGTCAAGTAGTCTTGTGACCACCTTAGTCGAAAGCTCCTCTTCTTGCCCGGTCCTGTCCTGCAGTGGAACGTAGCAGTGGCGACAGGAAAAATTGCACCGATGCGTTATCGCAAAACTACCCGAAATCGGAATTCTGTCCCTCCACGCATGCTCGCTTAGCCTTTCGATAACACTGTGATCGCATGCATCCTCGATCATCCTCAAATTGTCTGCGGTTCCAGTGCCGCGATGGTATCCACCTCCGCTTCCAACTGAATCCGTAGACATTGCTCTATTGCCAACTGTCATGGCACCAGCACTCGCAATCGCGCAAAAAGTGATGGCTTCGATTGGTCCGGGCACTTTACACCTACGCGCACTGTCTCGGTCTGGCCGTTTCCGTTATCCAAGACTTCAATCTCCCTGACATAATCCGGCCCCGTCAACCAGTTGATGAGGTCAGTCGAGATCTCAACCCTGTATATGACGCCTGCTGCGTTCTTGTTTCTGCTGTAGACAACCACGGCATCAGCCCACCCGTCAGCTTGTTGCCGCCCTTTCATCTCTAATCTGAGAAACGCTCCATCATCAGGCAACTTTGGATGTGATCCAAACACGAATTCTCCCAGGTTTGCCAAGCCATCTTCGTCAGGATCCCCTGTTTCATTACTAATGGCAGGATTCCTCAATTCGGAAGCGTTGAATAACTCATGCCGCCAGATTTCAAAACGCACTCTGGCAATGCCTGATGGCACATTCCCGACCCGTAACGCCGGATCGCCGAGCAGGTTATATATGCACGGAACATAAGCATATGACTTGCGGCCGGAATAACGCCGCTTTGCTTTTACTAAAGCATCGCCAATAATGTTGATTCCTTCCTGGAACACCGCCCTGTAAAGCTCCCGCGCCAAAGTCGTCCCTTCCTCGTTCTGTGAAAGGCCTGTTGGCGCAAAGACGGCTACGGCGCCTCCGTCTGGCTTCAACAGCAAGGCCTTGCCAAGGGAATCAAAGCCAGGGAGCGAATAATCTCCGACTATGCAACTGACCGCCACAACCAGCGGCGCCCGTTCGCCGTTGAGGAGCTGATCAACATCCTCGCTCATGAGCAACCCCTCTTCGGCCAGAATGTCAAGCCCCCCATGGCCAAAGTAGCTCATGGCCACGCATCCGGCGTTAAACGCGGAAATAAGCCGCGAACGAGCATCCCTCTTGCTCAAACGGCCAAGATCTATCTGCTCCTTCAGGTAGTAAAACGGCAACTGAGCTGCAACAGCCTCACTCGAAAGATCGAATC
>CALETX010000079.1 GCA_937920455.1 uncultured bacterium | reverse complement strand
TGCTGACTCTGCCCTCCAGCTCCCGCAGCCGCCATTTTTGCAGCTAACTCATTGTATCTAGCCTGTAGTGCGTCAATCTTGCGTCGGATCTCCAACATCTCAGCCAACTCTGCCTCTGTAAGCATGGCTCAGCGCCCCCCTTTTTTCCTTCTGTTCCTATGCTTATCTGTTAAAATACAAAGGATAAGCGTGTTGACAAGAGCACAGTCGGCACGATTTCCCAAACCCATCACGCCTGCATTCAGTTGCCAGGCGACAAAGCGTGCCCGTGTACCTGTCCAGCAACATTCGTTGCACTAAGGACTTTGCATTACCAAAGACATCCAGCCATAAATCCTCTCCAAAGCCCTGAGCCACCACCGATTGTCCTCTGCGCATCCCAAATACTGATCCTGGTGTATCGAAGGCATCGTGTCTCTGCTGAAGATTTGACGTATCATCTTTTCCTGAAATCAGGCCATGCAGCACGGCATGCGAAGAAACATCATTGAAGACACTCAACGCCAAATCAGAGATGAAATTGTCGAAAACTCTCCCCGACGCGTTGAACAATCTCAGACATCCCATCAAGATAATAGCGATGTCCGCAAACAAATGAGTTTAGGCATGCGATGTCTTTCTCTACCCTGTTGCGGTCAGCGCCAGGCGACCGACACTGCCAGCGAAGCACGCCTCACAGGTTCAGCCGTGCCCACAGGCACATCCACATATTCATCCCAGAAATTCTCACATGCCGCGATTAGTTCCACCGCTCGGCAGGACCGCGGTCTCCATCGGACAACCGCAGACCCCTCAGCGCCAAAATCATTCCTCTCTCTCGCCTGCGATGACGCCTGCCAGCGAAGCGTGGTGAGCAGACCTGCAGATATAGTTTCAGTCGCAAAAACATCTGCCCTGATGTTAACCAAATGCTTTGGATAATCGGCCACATAGCGGCCTGCCCACATATCAACTTGGATATCCCTGTCTACAAGAGTATACGCAACCCCAATTTCAAACCGGTCATGGACGTTCATTTTTACAAAGCACTCTGCGCCTTTTGTAGCCACATTCCCTATGTCCGCCGCAGTCCATCTGTCCTCAGGGCTTGGCTTGATCCAGTCAACCACATGCTTGCCACGATATTGAAACAATGCAGCGCCACATTCGGTGTTCTGAGATGCCGCGAAACGCCACCCTCCCTCGAATCTGTCCATTTCCTCGCTTCGTAAACCGGCCCTGCCGAGGCTCACCGGAGAGTTGTAGTTCAGCTCCGTGTAGGATGGCTGTCTTACAGTCTGCGTCCAAGACGCAAATAGCCGGTGGCCCCGCATTTGCTTGAAATCAACTCCGACCGCTCCCAGCAAAGCCGGATCTTCGCCATCGAACATTACCCCTCGACCGCCAGCCGACAATCGCGCCGGTCCTATGGTGACATTGGGCATCACAAGACACTCAGCGCTGCTTCTTGAATGATTGCCTAGCCTCACGCTTTCAATAGCCTCGTATTCCGTTCCTATTCGCCAGTCAAGTCCCCATCCTCCGTCAGATGTCGTCTTAAATCCGCCGACAGCGCCCGCAGTGCGTTCCGTGGAGTGGGTATTCTCATAAAGACCACCATCAAGAAGCTTCATGCGATATCTGTCGTCTCCTGCCTGCCAAAGAACCGTGGCATAAAGCCGGCCGTCTGTGATATTGAAGGCATGGCGTAACAGTACAGCATCAGAAATGACACGCTCGTCAGCTCTCATGTTCTTCGGCGCCCCATAGAAACCGGTTGCGTCAAAAGTCTTCTCCTGATGGCCTGCAGCAAAGTCGGCCCGCCACTCCTTGCCCTCCGCCTGCAGGTGGCAAGATCCTATTGCGCGGTCAAGTCCATTACCTGCTTCATCAACTGTTTCAGCACATTCCCTCGCCACGAAAACTTTGGCGCCGCCCACTATACCATCATGCCGATCCGCCGCATAACCAGCTTCTACCTCCTGCCAATTCCATCCTCGCTCGCCGAGACCACACCTGAGAAAACCGCCAGACTCAATTTTCCCCAGATCAAGCCCTACGCTTCCTGCCGGATGGCCCGGCGTCAGCGTCACTTCCTCCAATCCAGTCAGGACCCTCGGCTGCTCAAAAAAAGTCGCCGGGAAGGGCCACTCGAGATTGAAATGTTCCGTCTGATGATTCCGAACAGCGACTCCCTCCAGCGAAATGCCAGCCTCGCTGAAGCTACTGCCCCTGATTGCCATATCCACCTGACCGCCATGGCCACCCTGCCGTCCAAACGCCGTTCCAGGCAGACACTGCAATCTGCCTGAAAGGATCACCGGACCTTCAGGGATGCTGAGCGGCATGATGCGGGAGTCCAACACATTAATTTCTGCCCCGGGCGAAGCGTCCGTAGCTGGCTCTGGGCCACTCGCAAAGACGAGCGATGCAGCACAAAACACGAAAGCAGCGATAATGCGCCTGTCACAGCCGTCGCGGCTCCTTATGGTCATTTGCGTTTCCCCCTTATGTTCCATGCCTCCTTCAGTCTTTCCACATACTCCGCAAGAACCACGATTGTCGGCCCATATCCTTTGGAATACATGTCAAGCTCAAGCGCATTCGCAAGCTCACGCGCTGTCTGATAGCGATCATCAGGATCACGGCGCAGACATTTCATTAGATTCGTCACGACCGTGTCAGGCAGATCCGGCCGGAAGGCCAAGGGATCCGGTATATCCGCCTTCTTGACGCGCTCCAATGTGGCTTCAACCTCATTATCGCCCCTGCATAGAAACACCCGTATGCCAGTCAACAGCTCGTAGTAAACAAGGCCCAGAGAAAAAAGGTCGCTTCGAGCGTCCACCGACTTGCATTCGGCCTGCTCTGGCGACATATACTCAATGCTGCCGACCAGATAAGCTTCATCTTCTTCCATATATTGCGCCGCCTTCGCGACACCAAAATCGGTGAGTTTGACTTCTCCCTCATTCGTTATCATGATGTTGTTGGGCGAGACATCCCTGTGGACCAGATTCAGCGGTCTGCCATGGTCGTCCTTTTTTGTGTGAGCGTACTCAAGCCCCCTGCATATGCGGCTCACAATGAAAGTCGCAATATCAACCGGCACCGTCCTGCGCAACATCTTATGGCGTGCCAGGAAATCGGTAAGGTTGATCCCGTCAATATATTCCATTGCGATATAGTATCCGCCCTCATGCCTTCCCAGATGATGTATCTGAACAATGTTCTGATGGACGAGATTAGCCACTAGCTTTGCCTCCCCTATGAAGGCCGAAACAAACTGTTCCTTTTGAACATATATCGGTAAAATAGTCTTGATAGCCACCTTCTTGATAAAGCCTTCGGCGCCGAACTGCTCGGCTTCGTACACAGAACCCATGCCGCCATCCGCAATCTTCCTCTTCAGAAAATAAGTCACAGTGCCGAATATGTTTCCCGACAGTTCCCGTCTCTTCGGCCTGACCACAACAGTCGGAGGCGCCTCTAGCTCCTCCGTCTCCTTGACGGACGGCATGGCCATGCCGTCCTCGCCTGCGGCTTCCGTTCGCGTAACCTCGACTCGCACCTTGCTTGTGCCTATCACCAGCCCGTCTCCGTCCTTCAATTCCGCGCTGATGATCCTTGCTCCGTTGAGGATTGTTCCGTTGGTGGAGCCCAGGTCCTTGATGTACGGCCGTCCGCCCTCAAAGTATATCTGACAGTGAACCAGAGACACGGCGGGATCCGATATTACAATGTCGTTGGAAGGATCCCTGCCTATTGTGCCGGGCGTGTCCATTTTGAACTTCTGATTCGCCAAAGGCCCGTTGACAAACACAAGTTTCACAGCAGCAGTTTCCTCCCATGCATTCCGCCAAGCGGTTCTCGAGAACAGTGGATACTAACACCCGACCATTCGAATGACAAGCAACCCTACCACTACAATCTGCTTACAGAGCGATTTGGGCTGTACTATTAGGAAATCCATACTCCTTCGCACAATTGACTCCTGCGCATGGCCTCAAAAGACAGATAGAGAACACAACCCGATGAGCGCACTTCTTCAACAAGTGAAAGGATCTGCCATCAAATGGTCGAGGAACGGCCGCCTCCCATGTGCTGACGTTCCAGCACGCGCGTCAGCCACCACCACGTCAGCCATCCCAATATAACCATGGAGAGAGCAAACAAACTGTACGAAATCGCCCAGTGGGTCCCAGCCGTCATCGCAGAGTATTCCGACATTCCTAGAATGCTTGCGATAAGGTTAAGCGGCAGGAAAACGACGTTGATGATTGTGAGATTCTTCAGCAGAACGTTCATGTTGTTGTTTATTATCGTTCCCCTCGCGTCCATCAGACCGGATAACACGCTTGTGTATATCGCCGCCTGTTTTCCGGCCTGCTGATTTTCGATCATCACATCATCCAACAGTTCCGTTTCCTCAGCCGTGAAACCCAATTTCTCTGCCGCCGCGCGAATTTTTCCAAGAACGGTCTGATTAGTCTCGATGGCGTTGTGATAATAAACAAGGCTCTCGCCAAGCGCAAACATCTGCAGAAGGTATCGGTTCTCCATTGACGTTACCAACTTGGTCTCGAGTTCCTGTGAAACCTGTTTGATTGCCTTCAGGTGCGCCTGATAATGCCGCACGTTAGAGAGAATGACGCGCAGCAAGCAGTCCCGGATCGAAACGACACGTTTCAACCCCCTTCCATCCACCTGCACCTTTTCCCGCGGAGCTATGAACACAAGCTTCACCGGAGTCAGAATGATGCCAAGTGAAGACACTTGGAACTGAATTGTGCCTTTTACGGTCACATTGTCCGGCATTTTCCAGATCAGGAAGGTTCGTTCGGATGTAAATTCAACGCGCGCCACTTCGTCCGGATCAAGAACGCCTTCTATGTCCATGGGATCCAGATCGTAGGTGCGACACAATTCCTCCCTTTCCTGATCCGAGGGATTCTCGTAAACAAGGATCGAGGATTCCGTTTCGCTGCATTCTGCAAGCCTGCCGTTGGAGACCACGTAGCAATACTTCATTTGAGATTCCTCCACAATCAGACAACATGCTGCACTGTATTCCACTGTTGTGCGCAACGCGTTCTACGCTCGCATGATGCAGCGACTCAGCCGCTCACCTTGCCTCCGACACTTTCTCCTAGTCTCGGCCTTCGATGGTGGAGGCGGGGGGAATCGAACCCCCGTCCGCGCTGGATTCGCCCAGGCATCTACGCGCGTGTTCCATCAACTTGGTCTCGCCACGAATGCCGCCGATGGACAGGCTTCACACGCGGCCAGCGTCCACGATGAGGTCTCGCGGCCGGCCCGGTCGCCCGGCCGAACCGCCAGCCTGCTATTTGCGCCCCGTCACCCAGCAGGCGTCAGCAACGGAACGTCGCTGTCAATCAGGCAGCGAGAGCCAATTCCTCATTGGCACTTATGTTTTTCCCGGATGATTAACGAGGCCAACCGGGGTCCTCGGCGCGCAACCGGAGCTTCAACCATCCCGTCGAAAACCGGTCGCCCCCACGCACAACTTCACAAGTCTACCCCGCGCTGATGGCTATTCAAGAAAACTTTCAAAGCTCTGACGCAGACACAGGGACTGTC
>CALETX010000078.1 GCA_937920455.1 uncultured bacterium | reverse complement strand
TCATTTCCAGTTTGATATGGGAGCGTTCACCCTCTTCGGCCGTGGCGTCCCCCTAATGATGGATTTTGGTTCCATGTATTCCCCCGAAAATCATCAGCCAATATATCACAACAGACCATCCTGGGATGTCTCTGAAGGGGAACCAAGACCATGTCCGGGCAATCAGCAGGAGGGTTGCTTCTATCGGGAGTTAACCTACTTCGAGCACAATTTTGAACCTTGGACGTGCAAGGCTGAAACTCACGGAGAGGGAATGTCGCCAACGGATGCTTATGGGGAAATAAAGACCTTCTCTTCTCTTGCGTCCGTTGACTTTCTGATCGGGCAGACAGATGTCAAAGTGCTGCAGGTGACGCCGTATTTCCCCGACACCGCGGTTGCAACCGCTCCAGACCCGAATCAGAAGCGCATAATTGAAGTTGTTGAACCATTCACCTGGCAGAGACGGGTGCTCTTCGCCAAGGGAACAGAAAAGGTGCCAGGATTTATTTTGGTACGCGATGATATGATCGGCAAATGTCCGCCTGCTACTATAAGCTACTGGGTCATGGCCGATGGAGTTGATATTCACGGCCTTTCGGCAAAAGCATCTGGTCTGTTCGGAGTTGACCTTGATTTGCAAGTGTTATCCCCCTCCTCGGCGATGCTTTCAACTTGGGGGTGGAGTCACAAGAATTGGGGCGGCGAAACGCAGGCGTGTATAAGAGTGAAGCCGCCAGATAATGAGCCGACAACAGTTCTTCTCTATCCGCGGGCTAAGGATGAAACTTCCGTCACTATTACATCTGTTGCGGGTGGGTTCGGCGCGCGGTTGGACGGAGGAAGCTGGACCGCATGGGCGATTTTGTCGGATCGGCCAGTGACGGTGAGAGATGGTGAGTTTGTTTTTGAGGGAACGAGTGGGCTGGCGCGTAAAGTCGGCGATGGCACTGTCACGTTGACCCTCACAGAACCTGGCAGCATAAAATGCGGCCAGGCTTCGCTTCGCAGTCAGCGGCCGAGTGAAAAGCAGTTTCGTCTGGGAGGCCGATGACCAGGTGTCTTGTTCGGGCATCTGCCTGCTGTTGGCAGGCTAGCAGCCGCCAGGAAAGTGATCACATCCGTTGGTGGACTTATTCAGTAAAGCATCCACAGCCAGACTGTTTGTGGAAGAGGCATGGCCCTGCTAAATTGGATCATCTGCAAACAGCATAGTTTCCGCCAAATCCACATGCGTTATTGCGCCGCAAGGGAAGGCCGGTTGGAGTGCCACCCCTTGTCGTGGCCGACAAACCTCTTGAGTTGCTGTTGGAGTTGCGGTGTTTTCTGCAACGGAAATTTGCCTTGAGATGTGCTAAGCCGCTTTGACGTTGACCGCCAGGTTCGAGAGTGGAAGCATTAGATGCTAGAAGGGGATGCAAAGCCATGCATTTTGCTGATTATGATCCCTTGCTTCATTACAATGCCGCCCTGGATCTCTGGAAGCAGACACTGGGCATAGCATATCCAGTGACAGACCGAGTGGCGCGTCCGAGGCTGTGGACAAGGCCAGGTCTGGAGCCTGGTGACGGGATTGTGGCTGTTGAGAACGGGCAAGTCGTCGGTATTGGTGTGGCCGAGATATCCAGAGATGCGTTGATACCTCCTCAAACCGCGTCGCTGGAGTTACTCGTGGTCGCGCCGTCGCATCAGAGGCGCGGTTTGGGCAGGCGACTTCTTTCACTCATTGAGGCAAGGCTGAGGAGCCATGGCTTCAAGGAAATACACGTGGCGCGTGGGCTTTATCGTTTCTGGTCCGGCACCCCTGTGGACCTGCCTGGTGCTTCGCCTTTTTTTGAGGCCTGCGGCTACACCGATACAGGCGAGGTGGTGGATATGATTGCTTCTCTTGAGGATTTTCTGCCTGATCCGGCTCGCGAGCAAGCGGCGCAAGGGATGGGGGTGACAGTCGCACCTGTGAAGCCAGACGAGGTGGGCGGGGTTTATGATCTGCTTACGCGTGAAGCAGCTGGCTGGCGCGAAGCTTTGCTCAAGATGGCCTCTTCGGGTGATTTAGGCAACATTTTGGCCGTAAGGCACGGGCGCCGGTTCATAGGTTGTGTACAAACATTCACGCCTACCAGTCGGTTCCGTTACGCAAATCTGGTGTGGGAAGGGCTTTATGGCCAGAAGTTAGGCGGTTTTGGCGCAGTGCTTATTGCGAAGGCATGGCGCGGCAAAGGGCTGGGACTTTATATGATCGAACAAGCCGCCGCTCATGTGAAAAACAATGGCGGATCGCACGCTTATATAGATTGGACCAGCCGCGAAATGGCGCGTTTCTATGGAAAAATTGGCGCTGTAATCTGCAGAACATTTAGAAAGCATATGAAACAGTTGTGAATAGTGTCATACAGTGAGGGTCATGAAGCGAAAAGACGGCAGGCGAGTTAGTGTGGTGGCGTGGAGCAAAGGAGCCAGCAGCCCGCAACAAGCGCAAGCAGCGGTTCAGACACTGAGACGAGGTGGCAGTCTCTTTTTTGAGGAAGGGTACCGCTACTATGCTGGCACTATCGAGGTGCCAGCGGATGGCACACTTATTCTTCAATGCCGCAGTCCGCGTCCTTTACGTATTTGGCTGAACAACCTGCTTGTTCTGGAAGAGGAGATTTTCTGGAGGTCGTACCAGCGAGAAGTGAGGGCGGCGATTGTTGCGCCGTGCGTGAAAGATACAGCAGAAATTCTTGTGGAGATTGGACCAAGACCAAGACATCCCGAAGCCATAGACAGGGACTGTCCGTCCAGGAATCGCGATCATGTAATGAAAGAGGTCGCGCGGCGACGGCCTGACATGCTGGAGTTGGAGGGAATCGTGGCGGAAGGGGTTGAAGGGCCGCCTGTGTCTTTGCGCTTCTTGCCAGCGCAATTCGCGCGAAATGGGACGATGTATCAGCATGTACTCGTCAGGCCGATTCGAGGATTGTTTCGCGAGCCGCCCGGCACTGCATACTGGTCGCCTGCGGAGAAGCCTCAAGAAGTTGTCCGTCTTTTGACCTCAGTTCCTCCTTTTGGAGCGATTGAAGGCACGAGCCAGGTGGAACGGGAACACGGGTTGCGCAGATATTTTGTGCCTGTTGTGGATCCGGCATACAGCCTGCCGCCGCTGAGGGATTACGGGCCGGATAATCGCGCCGAGCCGGAGTTGGAGATTGCCTCATCATGCTTTTTGACAGTCGAGTGCGAGCGCGGAGCTGTAATGGTCGAGATGCCTGTATATGAAAGTGTTGGGCGTCACGCACCCAAACGCGAGTACAGCGACTTGCAATGGCCAACTTTTGAGGAGGCATGGCCGTGCCTGCCTAAGCCGGTACTGCCTGATGAGTTGAGATGGATGTCAGACTTGTACAGAGCTGCATGGGAAATGCTGTTTGGACTTGTCAGGCGGCCCAGTCCTGAATCCGGCCTTCCAGGTCCTTATATCTCGACGGGCTCGGGCTTCAAATTCCATCAGTTTGTATGGGACACATCTTTTACGGCAATGGCGACTGCGTATGGGCATCAAATAATGCCAGCATATGCTTCTATGGATCTGCTTTATTCAAGGCAATTCGATGGCGGATATATCCATAGAGAACACGACGTGAGAGATGGCTTGCCGGCATTATATGAACCTGATTTCAGCCCGAACCCACCAATAATGTCCGTGGCAGAATGGGCCATGTACTGTTGGACCGGAGATATCAGACGGCTTCGCGCCGTGTATCAGGTTCTCAAAGGGAATCATCTTTGGCTCCGCTTTAATAGGCGGCTTCGGAACGGCACCTACTGGACGACTGGTCTGGCGAACGGCCTGGACAACTCGCCCTCTCTTGGAGAAGGCTATCCGTGCCTCACCGCGCAGATGGCACATGACGCCGAGATGCTGGCTTTGATCGCAGGCGAGCTGGGCATGTCGGAGGAAAAGGAACATTGGCTGTCCGCGCGGCATGAGATTGCAGAGGCACTCAACAAGTATTTGTGGGATTCATCCGGAGAGATTTACGCTGCTTCCCTGCCTGGGGGAGGACATAATCCAAACAAGGTTGTCACCGCATTCTGGCCGCTATGGGCGGCGATTGTGCCGCCGGAGAGAGTGACCGCGCTTGCGCGGCATGCAAAGGACCCCAACAGTTTCTGGCGGCACCATCCTCTGCCCAGTCTTGCGGCGGATTCGCCTCGCTTCAGGCCGGCTGGCGATTACTGGCTTGGTTCAACTTGGGCGCCAACGAACTTTGCGGCGATCAAGGGATTTTACCGCTCCGGCCGGAAAGACGTGGCATTGGATATCACGATGAGGCATCTCCGCTGCATGTATGAGGTTTGGTTGCAGACCGGCAAGATATGGGAGAACTATTGCAGCGAAGCGTCCAAAAGGGGCAGTTGGTCCATGCCGGACTATTGCTGGTCCGCAGTTGGTCCTATCGCGGCTCTGTACGAAGTGATTCTTGGATTTGAGGCAGATGCTACCCGGGGTGTGCTCCTGTGGAGACCGTCGGCAATGGAATTGTGCGGAGCAAGCAACCTTCCTCTGGGCGATGGCAAAGTCTCCCTGACGATGCGGCAGACTGCGGCAGAGCCGGTCATTGAGGTGGAATCGAACCGTTCTGTGAAACTCCAGGTTGAATGGCGGGGCCGTATGCACATGTTTCTGATCCGCCCCGGAAGCCGAACTTTCGTTCTCACCGAATAGAGTGACGTTTCACGCGCTGGCAGCTTGTACGGGATGAGCGGCGGCATCGTCGGCGCTTTTGGGTGCTATAATGTGAAGAGGTGACGCCTCAGAAAAGTTCCTCTTCCTGTGCAGGCGTTTGCTCTGGAGTTTCTTCAACGGTAAGGGTTACGCTCTCGAAAACCCGTCTGAAGTCGTCAATATTGTTCTCATACCAGTCTTTATCCTGCGATTCGAACGAAAGCACAAGCAGTCCTTTTTTGAGGGGAACAAGATAGTATTGCCGGTATAGCGTCTGAATGTCGGGATGGCTGGCACGGTCCAGAGCGCATTCGACTGACCAGGTGGAAGCATAGGCTTCGAGCACTCTTGGCGCATCGTCGGAGGCCATTTTTGATATATCCTGGTGGGCAGCATATCGCCATGCCACGCGCTGGACATCAATCTTGTCCTTCGGGCTGAATGGCGGGAGCAGTGAGAGAACGTTTGCGGGGGCCACGCGGACTTTTTCAAGCCGCGCCAGGACGGTGCTCTTGCTTTTCCCAAACGTGAGAGTCTGCAGGGGCGGTTTTCCCTGCCAGGACGTTTCTTCGGAGCGGCCCACAGTGTATCCACCCGGAAGATCAGCGTACATGAGGGGAGGCCAGCCTGGCGGAGCCTCGACTCGTCCGCCACCGAATTCAGGCGGGGGCTTGAGGCCAGGAGCCGGCAAAGAGAACAGGCATTCTTGGGGCACAGGCTCATTGGTCTGGCTTTCGCTTTTCCAGAAAAGCCGGGCCACGGCGTGAATCTGGTTTTCGAACCACTCCATTTTAAGGTCGGCTTCTTTGCCGGCTTCAAGGTAGATGGAGCCACTATCGAGGGTGACGGGGTGAACTGTCCAGTTGTCAATCAGCAGTTCGCCGTTGATCCAGAGACGGACGCCATCATCGGAAAGCGTGCTGAAAGTGTAAGTCTCGCTGAAACGCGGAACGACCTTGCCTGTCCATCGTATCGAGAAAAAATCCGGACCGACGCCGTTGGCTGGCGCACCATCTGCGCCCCAGTCGAAATCTATCGTCGGATCTACTTGAAGACATCCAAGCCACTGGAGAGCGCCGGAAGTATAATATTCGGCGATCAGCCCGTTAAACCTGAAGCGGATTTTTTTCACAAATTCGCGGAGAAGTGGCCTTGCTGCTTCGAAATCGGCGGCCGGCCCTCGAAAGGAGAGCACCAGGAAGCCCTCTTCAAGAGGAGCTATCAAGTGGCGTTGATGTTCGGCATTTGACTGAGGAACTATATCAGCCATCCACGCTGACACGCCGCTCCACATGAGTCTCGAAATGGATACATTGTCGCCGGGCTTCGGTTGAGAGATGACCTTGCGGACTGCGTCCCACTGAGGATGAGTTTTTTGGATCTCTGCCTTATAGCCGGCGATGACGGTTGAGAGGCAAGAACCTGAAGAGCTCCACGAGCCAGATGGCGGTTCGGGAAGTGTGTTTGAAGCGGCGACAAGTGAGGCAGGCCCAAAGCCTGGGAAAACCAGCGGAGGGACAGACGAATCTCCGAGCCGCGTCAGCTCAAGCATGTTGGCGGACTGCTTGTTCTCTCTGCCGGCTTCGCCCATCCCCGGCCACGCCAGCGCCACGCATAGGAGAGAGCAAATTCTGAGATCGGACTTCTGCAAGAGAAGCGCCTCCTCCCACGAGTATTACACAAAAAC
Source organism: uncultured bacterium (assembly GCA_937920455.1). GTDB lineage: Bacteria > Verrucomicrobiota > Kiritimatiellia > UBA8416 > CALETX01 > CALETX01. Next base: position 2,802 of record CALETX010000078.1, on the reverse strand, counting down.
CGGACGGAGCATACTATTGTCGCTCTGCTGGATCAAGCTCAACTCCGTTACGAAAAAGCTTCTCCAGAAAGGCTAATTTTGCTAGGCAAGGAAGATGATGCAAGTGTCGGATTCAACTGACGATAGCGGCGCAAACGCACGCGCAATTCCTCGTCCATTGCTGGTGGTCTTGATTCCTGCATACAACGAGGAGAAGAGCATTGAGCAGGTGATCAAGGCTGTGCCGGCCCAGATCGGGGGGGTGGCCTCAATCAAAGTCCTGGTAGTGGATGATGGAAGCACAGATCGCACTCGAGAGCTCGCCCTGAAAGCTGGCGCGATGGTTATCAGCCACAGGCTCAACCGTGGGGTGGGAAGCGCGTACCGTACCGGCATAGAGAAGGCTTTGGCGATGGGGGCGGACGTCATCGTTAATATGGATGCGGATGGACAGTTCAATCCTGGGGACATACCTGAACTAATCAGACCTATTCTGGACGGGGAGACCGGCTTTGTTACTGCCTCGAGATTTAAAGATACGACCAAGACCCCGAAGATGTCGCCCGTAAGGTTGTGGGGAAACAGAATGATGAGTCGGCTTATCAGTTCGATTACAGGTCAGAGATTCTTTGATGTGTCCTGCGGTTTTCGGGCCTGTTCGCGCGATGTGGCGCTTCGACTCAATCTTTCTGGAGCTTTTACCTATACGCAGGAGACTTTTCTCGATCTGGCATTCAAAGGCATTCAGCCGGTGGAGATTCCTCTTACGGTTCGCGGCGAGCGTGAACACGGCAAGTCAAGGGTTGCCGCAAACCTCTGGTCATACGGTCACAGGGCAATACGTATTATTCTAAGGGCCTATCGAGATTACTGGCCGTGGCGTTTCTTTTCGTCGCTTGCGCTGGCTAATTTTGCGGTTGCTGTGGCCCTGGGAGGCTTTCTCCTTTACTGGCGTATTACCCGTAAAGCATTTTCACCCCACCTCTGGGCCGGTTTTGTTGGCGGCTTTTTTGCCACAATGGGCATGTTTTGCCTGTTGATGGGTCTGGTGGGAGAAATGCTTAAGTCTATCCGCATTAACCTGGAAAGGATCCTCTACTATCTGCGAAGGCAGCATTTCGAAGAGTTGCAGGAAGAGTCATCTGAAATGGATAGTCCCGCCATGTGAGACACTATGAGCGAGTCGGTCTGCTTTGTCCTTTCGAGTCTCAGGACTTTTCTCTCCCGACGACGCTGGTCTGAATTAATCATTGGGGCCATTGGACTGGCGGTAATAGTGGCATTTGGCGTTGCGCTCTTGGCCTGCCATTCTGTGAAGGCATGGTCGGATCCTGTCTGCTGGATAGACTATGCTGATAATTTCAGACAAAGGTTTTTGTCGTCATCAAGGCCTCCCATTTTTCCTTTTTATCTCATGCTCGTGAGAAGGTTTGTGGATCCTTTTTCGGCATTCGTCGCCAATGCTCCGGTGCTTGTAGTGGTGGCGGCTCTGGTGGGGATGGCTGCCGGCCTTGTGCTTCGTGCTGATCGCCAGATTGGCCTGGATCAAAGACCGGTTTTGGCTGCGGTTATTGCTTGCGTGCTTGTTATCGGCTTTGATGTCGGGCTGATGAAGGTCATGGTCAATCCGTACCGTGATCCGCTGTCTTTCTTGTTCTTGTTTGGAGGAATCTGTTTGTTCATTTCTGCCCTCGAGCGGGAACGAGGATCACCGGAGCTCTTGTCTTTAAGCGGCTTGTTGTGCGGGCTGGCTTATTCTACTCGTGAAACTTCCATTCTGGTGGTTCCTTTCCTGTTTCTGTCCGGTGCAGTCGTCTGGCTGCATAATCGGCGAATAAGCTTTTGGAGGTGCGTATTGTCATTTGGAACGGGGCTGATTGTGGGGGCGGCTCCACTGTTGATTCAGAATCTGGCCAGAAGGAGAGCGTCTGTGTTGCCTCCTCTTTCAGTACAAGAGGGAAAGATTGTCCCCGGGCTCGTTCAGTCCGCCCTTGGAAGGACAGCTTCGGCTGCTTGTCATTATTTTCTGGAAGGCGAGAGACTGTTGGTGTCGGTGGGCTTTTGCATAGGCGCGATAGTCGGCATGGTGCGTCGCAACCGATGGATATTGTGCTGCTTTGCCCCCGCCTTCCTGGCTTATTCTGCGGTGTATTCATACTACGAATATTTTGTTCCCCGTTATTTTTCAGTTGCGGTTCTGCTGGCCGCGCCGGTTGCGGCGTACGGCTACTGTTGGGCAGCAGGCCAACTGACAAGGGTTCTAAGGGAACGCATCAGTGGGGATGTCATCCACGTTTTAATAGCGGTTTTGTTTGGGACGTGGGCCTTGCTGGAGCTTGCAGCCCTCTGGTCCGCCGGCTCGAGGTTCACCATCGGCGACGCGAAACGTTTCGCAATTGCTGTTGAGAGTGAGATTCCTCCCGATGCGCCTATCATAGCCGGAAGGCCTCTCAGGGATATGATAAAGGCGCTGACGTCTCGCCAGGCCGACGATCTAAGGCGGTTGTTTAGCGGCGCTACTGACATCAACAAGCTGCAAGGGATTTTGACCCAGATGGAGTCTGCCCATGGCCAGCTTTGGTGTATGGACGCTGCCAAGGGTGATCGCGTGACTACAGCGTTCAGGATTCTCTCAGGCTTCAGAGACCTTCATGTGCGGCGATTGTTTGACAGTAACGATTTTGGCTTGGAGAGGGTATTTGGGAAGGACGCGCGTATCGGTTGCTGGCAGGTTTCCTTCCCCACACAGCGTGTTGTGCGGACTCACCTAGTTGGGTCAGGCAGGGAGAGGGCAATCAGGGTGAACGCGGGGTTCCCATGGCG
>CALETX010000077.1 GCA_937920455.1 uncultured bacterium | reverse complement strand
CGTAGTACGCCTTGCCAGGAACTTCGGACATAAGATCGCATTCTGTGGCGGCATAGATATCCGAGTCATTGCCACAAACGACTATGCCAAAATAGATGAGGAACTCAATCGCAGGCTCATCCCGCTGCTCAAGTCCGGTTGCGGATATATTCTCCATTCCGACCACTCCATCCCGCCAGACGTGGAACATGACACACTTGTCTACTTCTTCCAACACGGAAGCCGAATAACCAAACGCATCAAATAAGACCAGCACCGCCTGCCAGCAGCCGCTCCATGAACCGAAACGATATCCCGGCCGTCCACAGAATTCTGGCAGGCAACTATCGCCGCTACCCCGGGCCCGTCGTTGACCTGATAAAGGCACGCGGCGATTCGCCTTTCAGAATCCTTCTATCCGCCGTCCTCAGCGCGCGTACGCGCGACCAAACAACCATCGCTGCCTGCCGACGCCTCTTCTCCGCAGTCACATCCCCACACGACCTCGCTGCCTTGAGTACCCGCAAGATTGAAAAACTCATCTTTCCCGTAGGCTTTTATCACATCAAGGCTCGACATCTGAAACTCCTCGCTAAGCAGCTCATCGAGCGGCATGGCGGCCGTGTCCCGGACACTATTGAAGAGCTCGTGCGCCTGCCGGGCGTTGGACGCAAAACCGCCAACCTCGTGCTCATCGCAGCCTTCGACAAACCCGCCATATGTGTTGACGTTCACGTGCACCGCATAAGCAACCGTCTTGGGCTCGTCCGCACGCGCAATCCCCTGGAAACGGAATTGACCCTTCGTCGCGTGCTCCCAATCCGTTACTGGAGAACCTGGAACTCGTACCTCGTCTCATTCGGTCAGAGAGTGTGTCTGCCGGTTCGACCGCGCTGCGGACAGTGCCCGCTATACAGTTTCTGCAGCAGGGTGAACGTGGCTATCAGAAACCCGGCGGCGTGATCTGAAAACCTGCAAGAACAAACCTTTCTTGTTCGACTTTCCCAGCTTTACAACACCGCAAAATCGCGCAATTCATAAGAGGCGTTGCTGCATTTGCGGCACTTGTGTTACTCGTTTCGGAGTTCCGGATCGGCCCACATTCCGAAACATCTTGAAATTCAAGTGCTTAATGTTATGGATTACAGCACAGCCCGGGTCCGTAGTCTCTATTTCGAGACACGCCTGAGGAATACACAAACCCGTGAGACGACTAAGAAATCAGATTCCGTTTGCCGTCGCCGCTGCGGCGTTCTTGACGATTCTGTTATTTCTGACCCACCGAGCATATCGAGCCAATGATAACACCCTGGTTTATACCCTGGATGATCCATACATTCACATGGCTGTTGCGAAGAATCTCGCCAGGCATGGTACCTTTGGAGTATCACCACACAGATTCAGTTCAAGCACATCATCACCGCTATGGGCGGTATTGCTGTTCTTGATCTACAAAACAGTTGGGATATCAGACTGTGCGCCTGGTATATTGGCTGCCGTATTTGCGCTGGCGGCGTTATACACCGCAAATGCTCTCTGCCTGGCATTTCAGGTTACCACACTGGGCCGCTTGATCATTTGCCTGAGCCTGCTGCACTTCACGCCCTTGGTAACCATCGTATCAACCGGCATGGAACACGCAATGCACGTGTGCTTTACGCTCATTCTGCTCCTTGCAACGGTGAAGTTCGTCTCGGGTCCGACGTGGAAGACCGCTATCTCCATGTGTATCGCCGGAGCTTTTGCTGTGGCGACGCGGTATGAATCTTTGTTTTTGGTAGGGCCCATCTGCATATGGCTGTTCAATACGAAGCGGCGGAAAGAGGCTTTATTACTGCTTTCTGTTTCAGCGGTTCCGGTAATTCTTTATGGTATATTTTCGACCGCAAACGGATCATACTTTCTACCAAATTCCCTTATCATGAAAGGCGCCTTCCCTTCGATGCACGGAATCAAACGGATCGTTGATACCTTAGGATATCGGGGATTTGGGAGGCTGACCATAACTCACCATATTCACGTCATAAGCGTCCTGCTGTTGGTTGCCTTTCTGCTGGCTCGTAAACGCGGCACGTACGTGGCGGCGCTCGCTCTGTGCGTGTTTGGCGCAATTTTCCTGCACATGCAATTTGCGTCAACTGGATCGTTCTATCGTTACGAGGCATATCTAATCGCTCTGTCTTTGCCAATTCTCGGAGCGCTCTTCCAGGATTTCCGCGACTGCCTCCTGCCCAAGACGGCTCACTATCATGGCTGGATTGCCCGCAGTGCTGTTTTCTTGTGCGCAGTAATATTCATATGGCCTTTGGAAAGAAGGGCGAAAGAATCGCTGGAATGCATTGTCCCTGCCAGTCAGCACATATACAACCAGCAGTACCAAATGTCCCGGTTCCTGAGACAAATGTATTCTCCTGGAGTGCGCGTCGCGCTCAACGATCTGGGATCTATCGCCTACTATGCTGATGCTGACATTCTGGACCTCTGTGGGCTTGGCACTATAGACGTTGTAACGGCCAAAAAGAAACGAATGTATACAAAACAGAAAATTCAAGATTTATTCGAGAACCACAAGACTCAGATAATAATGGTCTATTCAAACTGGTTCAAAGGGCTCTTGCCGGATATGCTCATCCCCATTGCAGAGTGGAGGACCACCGATAACGTAGAAAACAGCACGGTGACTTTCTATGCGATCTCGGATGATTTGGCGGAAGATGCAAAACACCGATTGCTTCGCTTTCAGAGCAATCTTCCGAAATCCGTCGAGGTGCGATACTTCGATACGCCATCAACGAATTAGCCCACTTTTTAGCTGTTTATATAGGCACCACCAACGACGCTCGCAAAGCACCATGTTTGCTATCAACGCATCAGAACGAAAGCAGCCAAATACATTGACGTCGGATTTTCACTTTTTGTGGCGCGCCTGATTTTTTGAAGCGGTCAATTCACAGGCACATGTAAAAGGCTACTGCGGTATGAAAGCAAAATCCTGGATTAGCCATTCGAATCCGACCGACAGCCAAGCCAACGGCACATCACAGCTGGTTGCCGGACCTGGATTTGAACCAGGACAAACAGATCCAGAGTCTGTTGTGCTACCGTTACACCATCCGGCAATGGCGCAAACTCTGAACTATCATCCGCGACAGGCCACAATCGTCAATACCGAAACATATGAAATGGTCAACCTACGCGAATAGGCATAATGACATACAGGAAAGGCACGTCAGCCTTGAGCACTGCAGGAGATGTCTCATCGGTCAGTTCCAGATATACCTCGTCACTCGTCAGAACCTTCAACGGATCAATCAGAAACCTGGGGTTGAACGCGGTAGTCATGTCTCTTCCACCATATTTTACGGCCAGGGTCTCTCGCGCTTCGCCCACATCAACCTTTGACGAGGAAATCACGAGCTTATTCTTAGTGAAAGTCAACTTTGTTGATAGCGGCTCCTCAATACCACCATCACCGCTCACAAGCGCCACTCTGCGCAGGGCCGCATAAAAAGCCTCCCGTTCCAGAACTGCTCTGTTCTCACACGCCCCTGGAATCACCTGCCTGTAGTTTGGATAAGTGCCCTCCAGCAGCTTTGACCACAACGTCATTTCTGAAAACTCAAACATCACCTGCTTCTCATGCACTGTAATTCTAACCTCTCCCTCGTCCTGAAGAACTCGCAAAAGTTCGTCAACAGCCCGGCTAGGCACAGGCACATCCCTTTCGGCCTCCTTTGGAAACTCCAACTCATGCTCCGCCAGAGCCAGGCGCCTGCCGTCAGTTGCCACTACCGTCAGCTTCGAGCCCTTGAAGCTCATCAAAACGCCGTTCAAAATAGGCCTGGCCTCGTCAGATGAAGCCGCATAAGAAGTCCGCCCTAACATCTCCTTGAGCAGCTTCTGATCCATTCTGAATACAACTCCCTTAGCGCCTCCCGTTGGAATTGGAAACTCCTCATCCGACTGGCCATTCAACGCAAAAAAACTGTTTCCACAGGTGATCAAACACCGGTGTTTGTCGTCAACAACCAGATCAACATCCTGCTCCGGTAATTCGCGGACGATTCCAAACATCCTCTTAGCCGGAATCGTAGTCACCCCAGTTTTCTCAACCTTGGTTTCCAGCTTGCAGGAAATAGTCAAATCCATGTTTGTGGTTGTAAACGACACCGTGTTCTTCTCCGCCTTCAAAAGCATGTTGTTCAGAACAGGAAGGGTCGTTCTCGGCCCGACCACATTTACGACAACTTGAATAGCCTTTAGCAGATCAGACTTTGGAATTGTCAGTTTCATTCTCTCACTCCGTTCTGCTGGATATTTTTCCCGCGGCTCTGTATCTGGTCCGAATTAATTCTTAAATCCGTAACACTAGTAGAACTGCTCATTTCTTGCAATAACCATAGAAGAGGCTTGTTTATTGTTCAATTCGGTCGTTAAGGGTGTAGAAAGAACTGCTGATAAAATGTGAAGTTCTACGAATAAACACAAGGCCGCCGACTTGTAAACACATGTCGTCATGTTTATCAACAAGGTTGTAAAAGGAAACAGCCTCATCGTCCTAGGGAATGCCCGAGCTTCTCCAGGATTAAAGAGACGCCTTTCCGCAGGCTAGCGTCTACATCCATTCTGTCCTGGATGGTTCTGCAGGCGTGAAGCACCGTCGCGTGTGTCTTTCCAAAGGCGTTGGCAATGTCGGGTAGAGATGCGTGGGTAAGCTTGCGGCACAGATACATAGCGACCTGTCTCGGCAGGGCGACGGAACGCGGCCTGCGTTTGCTTGTCATGTCAGCGAGGCGCACATCATAGTGCTCGGCAACGGCCCGTTGTATAGCGTCGAAGGTTATTTCCTCCTTGCTTTCCTCCTCGAGCAGATCTTTCAGAAGTCCGGAGAGAGACTCAATGGTTAAAGGCTGGCCGGTCAGGGAAGAATAGGACAGGGTTCTTATCAGCGCTCCTTCAAGCCTGCGGACGTTGGAACGGATCTTTTCGGCGATAAACAGAATGATGTCGTCTTTCAGGTCTCCCTTTGCCTGGGCAAGCTTGCTCCTCAAAATAGCGATTCTTGTCTCGAGATCGGGCGGTTCAAGCTCAGTAACCAGTCCCCATTCAAATCGCGACACGAGCCTCTGTTCGAGATTGGCGATCTCCGCCGCCGGCCGGTCGCTTGTCATCACAATCTGTTTATGTGCGTCAAAAAGCGCGTTGAAAGTGTGGAAGAACTCCTCCTGAAGTTGCTTCTTGCCCGCAAGAAAGTGAATGTCGTCTATCAGAAGAAGGTCCGGACTCCGGTATTTCTTGCGGAAAGCAACCACCGCTCCCTTTTGAAGCGCCTCGATATATTCGTTGAGAAGCGTCTCTGAGCTGACATAGCACACACTGGCGCGGGATGTCGCCAGCACGTGGTGTCCTATCGCCTGCATGAGGTGCGTCTTGCCCAGACCCGTTCCGCCATAGATGAAAAGAGGATTATAAGCCCGCGCCGGAGCCTGCGCCACTGCCAGAGACGCAGCGTGCGCAAAGCTGTTCGAAGGCCCTATGACAAACGTCTCGAAAGTGTAACGCGGGTCGAGAATTGGATCCTGTCGCCCCACTCTGCCGTGCCTGTCTTTGATCACTCTGATTTTCGGTGGTTCGCCCCCCGGCTGCGAAGCGGGCTGGACCTGTGCGGGAATATCGGATGGGACGGAGCGTACATGTATTCTCACCTTAAGGGGCGATCCGGCTGCTTTTGTCAAAGCGTCGTTTATGAGAGGAACGTAGTTGTCCTCCAGCCACGATTGGTAAAAATCATTGTCAACATGGACAGTAAATGTGTCGCCGTCTCTTGCGACGGGCCTAATTACTGCGATCCATCTGTCGTACACATCGGGATGGAGCAACGCCTTCAGGTCTCGACAGGCGTTATTCCACAATTCAACGGCGTCAACCATAATGTAAAGCCCAGAAGCACTGTTATATTCTAAACACGCAACACACAAAACCCTTACAACGACTGAGAGTCCATCAAAAAAACACTGGCGGAGACAACAAAAAAAAGAGAAAAGATATCAACAGGTTATCAACAAATTGTTATGAAACCAGGAACAGCCAGCAGAAAAAGAATCAAGCATCTTGCGACCGCCATGAACCGAGAAGTAACGCTCCTTGTTGGCGACTCTTCATCGTGTGTAGACATTGAATACGCAACTGGATTCAGGCCGGTGGATGCGGTGGTATTCATTAAGCGGGCAAGAGAGAAAATCCTTGTTGTGCCCATTATGGAGGCCGGCCGGGCCGCTGCTGAGGCGCCCTCTTGCGTGGTGGAAACACCGGCGACACTCAACCTGTCAGGCGAGAGACGCAGGCGGCTTTCAGAATGGGTGCTGGCGCTTCTCAAGCGGGAAAAGATCTCGAGAGTTACTGTGCCCCCCACCTTCCCTCACGGCGTGGCGGTCAGACTGCAACAGAGCGGGGTTAAAGTGCGAGTTTCGGCAGAGCCTCTGTTTCCTGAAAGAGCTGTAAAACGGCCGACAGAGATCGAAAATATTCGAGGCGCTCAGCAGGCCGCCGTCATCGCAATGAGAGTCGCCATGAGAAGAATCGCCGAGGCTGAAGTGGACGCTTCCGGCTGTCTTGTATGGAAGAAACACCGGCTGACAGCAGATGATATCAGGAGGCTTATCAACAAGACTCTTGTCGAACACGATTGTTTTGCAAGGGACATAATAGTTGCACCAGGCCTTCAGGCGGCAGACCCCCACGCAAGAGGCGAAGGGCCGCTGCGGGCAGGAGAGGCCATCGTCATAGATATCTTTCCTCAGAGTCTGGAGACAGGATACTGGGGTGATCTCACCCGGACAGTCGTCAAGGGCGTACCTTCTGCTCCTGTCCGCGCAATGTATCAAGCGGTGCGAGCTGCTCAGGAAGCGGCGTTGGCCTTGCTGCGGCCAGGTGTCAGTGGCGACACAGTTCACCAGGCCGTCGAGAGGGAATTCGACAGACGCGGCTTCAGAACCGACCGCGGCAAGTCGGCAAACGCCGGGTTCATACACAGCACAGGCCATGGAGTAGGGCTCGCAATCCATGAGGCGCCTTCGCTCGGCCCGGGTGGCGGACGGCTTCGCGCCGGAAATGTCGTTACGGTTGAACCAGGCCTCTACTACCCAGGCATTGGCGGAGTCAGGATCGAGGATACCGTCGTGATCACGCAGAAAGGATGGTCATACCTCGCGCCCTGTGAGAAACGACTTGAGCTGGGCGCCTGTCCGTTGTTGCCCACCGTGTTGAGAAAACCTTGAAACAGAGCAGATACACTTATATTTTCAGGCAATAAGCGGACATACTTGAACGTTATGCTCAGATAAGGGGGATTGTTGCCCTTCGCGGAAAGGTGGAAAACTATGACGAGCAAAATGAAATTGGCGACATTGCCTGCTTTGGCCGCCTGTCTCATGGCTGTTCAGGGTGCTGCAGATCAGGGTGGTGGGGGAAAGGACTTGACGGGACATCGCGCAATAGACACGGAAAAGAAGTTTCGCGGTGGACCTGCCGCACAGGAACTGATGGGCCAGAGGAATATCCCCATGGTTTCGCTCCTGGAGCATGTGCTGGGCAATGACAAGCTTGTGTCGGAATTGGGCCTAACCTCCGAACAGATCGCCGCGCTGAGGACCGCGTCCGAGGATTTCAGACGTTTGCAGGGCGAACTGGCTGCTCGGCAGGAGGAAGAGGGCATTGTTCAGGCTCGTTTGCTCATGGGATCCGGACGGGAAGTGAATGAGGAGGAAATAATGCGCTCCATAGAAAGGGCCGGCCAGGCAAGGATCGAAATGGCCAAGGCAAGGGTGAGACAGCTTCTTGTCATTCGGAAGACATTAACTCCTGAGCAGATGGAGAAGGTCCGGGAACTCATTCGCCAGAAGATGAATTCCCGCGACCGCGAAGAAGGTAAGGCCAGATGGAGACAACGGCTTGAGCAATGGCGAAGAAGGGAAGCTGGCCCACCAGGGCCCGCTCGCGCGCATACCCACGGAGGAGCCGTTGAAAAACCTGCCGAATAGTCCAATTGCCGCGTTGGTAGGCGGTTGATGCCGGGTTGAAATTCATTCGACCCGCGTTATGTCTGCACCCAGCGTCCGCAGTTGCTCGTCAATCTTCTCGTAGCCGCGGTCTATGCTCTGGGCGTTTTCTATTATGCTTTCGCCACGGGCACACAGCGCCGCTACAACCAGCGCTATGCCGGCCCTGATGTCGGGGCTGGCCATCGTTATGCCTTTCAGCTTTACAGGACCTGACACAACCACACGATGAGGATCGCACTGCACGATACGGGCGCCCATCTCTATGAGCCGATCCACGAAATAAAGTCGGCTTTCGAACATCTTCTCGAAGAAAAGCACCGTCCCCTCAGCCTGGGTCGCCATTACAACTGCAAGACTCATCAGGTCTGAGGGAAAAGCGGGCCAGGGTCCGTCCTCCACCTTGGGTATGGCTCCCCCGATAGCCGGATGCGCTCGAAGACGCTGGCCAGGCCGCACAGAGATCGCATCCTGATTTCTGTGGTAGCGGGCTCCAAGCCGGTCAAAGACACGACCGACAACTTCCCAGTCGTCTGCACGCACAGGGCTGATCTGGACGTCTCCGTCTGTGACCACTCCCGCAGCAATGAAACTGGCGGAGTCAACATAATCCGGGCAGACCGCGTGTGTGGCGCCCCGCAAGGCCTCCACTCCTGAAATCCGGACGAGGTTTGTTCCGTCGCCGGTTATGCGAGCACCCATCTTCCGCAGCAGATCGCAAAGATCGCGCACATGTGGCTCGCAGGCGGCGTTGAATATTGCCGTTTCGCCGTCCGCAAAACAAGCAGCCATTATGGCTGTTTCCGTGGCCGTTACGCTGGCCTCTTCCAGAACTATGCGGCTCCCCTGCAGCTTGCGACCATGCCGGCGGAGCAGGAAGGCCCCTTTTTTGCAGGAGACATCCACGCCAAGGCGTGTGAGGGCAAGAAAATGAGTATCCAACGGCCTCCTTCCGATCACGTCGCCCCCAGGGGGAAAAAGTGTGAGCCGCCCGAATCTTGCAGGGACTGGTCCCGCGAGCAGGATGGATGATCTGACCCGCCGGCACAGAGCAGCGTCAAGCGCAGTGGTCTTGACGCGTGCCGCTTGGAGTCTTACCGTGCGCCCTGTGGTTTCCACCGAGACGCCCATGGCGGCCAGAATTGCCAGCATGGTTTTGACGTCCTCTATCTGGGGAACGTTGTTGAGAACGACCGGCTCGTCAGTGAGGAGACACGCGGCGATCATCGGGAGGGCTGCATTCTTGTTGCCAGGCGAAAGATGCTTACCCTTAAGGGGCCTGCCACCGCGAATTATTAGCCTAGCCATTTGCTCGCCCTCCATTAGCGGGCGCTCAGAATCTTATCGGCCAGCTCCACGACGCGTTGTGTGGTGAACCCGAATTTTTCAGCAAGAACTCTGCAAGGAGCCGATGCGCCAAAATGATCCAGAGTCAGAAGACAGCCACGGTCACCAACGTAGCGCTCCCACCCGAACGATGATGCCGCTTCTATGACGATTCGCCTTGAGCAAGCGGGCGGCAGTACGGAGTCGCGGTACTCTTTCGGCTGTTTCTGGAATAGCTCCCATGAGGGCATGCTGACAACGCGAACGCGGCAGCGCGAACTGATCTGACGAGCCGAGTTGAGCGCCAACTCAATCTCAGAGCCGCTTGCAATCAGGATCATCTCCGGATCGCCCTCCGCGGTTTGCCAGAGGGTGTAAGCGCCACGTTCGAGGGAAGATGCTGGTGGCAGGACCGATCGGTCCTGCACGGCCACGTTCTGCCTGGTGAGCAATATGGCCGTAGGACCGTCTGTGTTCCGCAGCGCAGCGATCCATGCCGCAGTCGTTTCAGTTGCGTCAGCAGGCCGGATCGTGGTCAGACCCGGAATGCACCGTAGTGCAGCGAGATGTTCGACCGGTTCGTGGGTAGGGCCGTCCTCGCCCACATAAAAGCTGTCGTGAGTGAAGACATAAATCACCGGCAGGCGCATCATTGCTGCAAGCCTGATGGAGGGTCTTGCGTAGTCGGAAAACACGAAGAAGGTGCTCCCATACACCCTGAATCCCCCATGCAGCGCCATGCCGTTGAGAACGGCAGCCATGGCATGTTCCCTGATGCCGAAATGCAGATTGCGCCCTTCGTACCTGCCAGGGCCGACCGACGGAAATTTCTCGAGCAGAGTCTTGGTGCTCGGCGCAAGATCGGCTGCTCCGCCAACGAGTTGCGGTATCGCAGCGGCGAGGCTCTGGAGGACTTTGCCCGACGCAGCGCGGGTGGCTATGGGCTTTGCTGGATCGAACGCTGGAAGATACTTCTCAAGGTCTTGAGGCAGGCGCTGCTGCATGTGGCAGTCCCAGGCCATTGCGAAGTCCGGATCCGATTCAAGCCTGCTCTTGAGCATTCGACTCCACGCGGCCGTCCTCCTTTCGAGAAAACGACGGCGTTCGGCAAACAGTTCTTTGACTCTTTCAGGGATGTAAAATTGTTCCGACTCGGGGAGCCCCAATGCCCTTTTCGTGGCACTGACCTCCGCCTCGCCAAGCGGTTCGCCGTGGGCTGACGCAGTGTCGTGCTTGTTAGGGCTTCCATGCGCAATGTGCGAGTGGCAGAGGATGATCGTGGGCCGATCTTTGGATCGCTTCGCCCGCTTTATCGCGCGGTCAATGGATTGAAAATCATGCGCATCGGCTTCAAGTACGGTCCACCTGTACCCTTGGAAACGCCTTTTGACGTCATCAGAACAGGCCAGAGAGGTTGAGCCTTCAATGGTGATACGATTGTCGTCATATATAACGATCAGTTTTTTCAGCTTCAGATGTCCGGCTAGGGAAAAAGCCTCGTGGCTGATGCCTTC
>CALETX010000076.1 GCA_937920455.1 uncultured bacterium | reverse complement strand
TTCCCGCGCATCGTACCTGAATTCACCCTCATATACATCGCCATTGCTAAAATGAAAAATCCCGTTTCCATGCTTCACGCCGTTCCGAAAATCGCCGCTATACTTGTTCCCGTTGGCATAAAGCATTGTACCCTTGCCGCTCATGCTGTCGTTCTGAAACATCCCCGTATACCTGTCGCCAGACTTAAACATGAGCTTTCCCCGACCATGCCGCATATCGTCCCGAAACTCGCCCTCGTACCGATCCCCGTTGCGGTATGTCATGACGCCCTTGCCGTTGCGCATGTCGTTCTTGAATTCCCCTTCATACCGGTCTCCGTTGGCATACGTGTATATTCCCCAGCCCTCCATCAGGCCATTGTTGAATTCTCCCTCGTACCGGTCTCCGTTCGGAAACACCACCACCGACACAGGCCCCGTCCGCGACGGACGTTTCACCTCGATGAACTCCTCACCCACCTGCTCCGACAAGGGTGCATATTCTTCCATCGCCCTCTCCGGCTCGTCCTCTCGAGCCAGAGACACTGTCTCTTCTTTCCTTCCCTCCCCGGCCACGGCCGTCGCAATAACGCCATCCACCCTTGAAGCCCGCGCCCGCCATTCCTCGTAGTCCTTCCTCAAAGCAGCAATCTCAGCGTCCTTCGCAATCATGGCTTCCCGAAGCGACTTGATTTCCTGTTCCAGCGAAGCAATGCTACTCGCATCCCTGCTGTTGCGCTCGGCAACCCATTTGCTGAAACGTTCCAGGTCCGACATGAGCACCCGCCGCTCCTGCGCTCGTTTCGCCTCCGCCTTCTCAACCGAGCGACGAATCTCCTCATGCTTGGCGGCAATGCGATTGACCTTCCCTGTGACCTCTACAATCTCAGCCGCGTAAAAAGCGGTCTGATCGCGAATTTGTTCGGTCTGATCGCGCAACTCGGCCGCAACAGCCGCAGCTTTTCGACTGTTGCGCAACATGAATATCCCTGCCGCAACAAAAAGCACCAAAAGAAAAGCCACAACCGCCACAAAACCCATGCCCATCACGGCCAGAATGCGACGCTGCTTGGCACGCTCCGTGGCCACAAACCTCTGCACGAGGTCCATTGTGACCTGCGGATCCAGGGGCTTGGGAAGCGCATGACCTTCCGGCGTGGTCGAAACCCCAGCCTCCTCGTCGCGGCCATAGCTGTTCTGGTTGCCGCTCTTTTGATATTCAGAAGTCATTCGGTTGCTCTCAACATTAGCTTCGATAACTCTACCGACCCCTTCAGCCAACCAATCTGCTGGCCAGGAGCAAGCATAAATTTGGTCACCCTGATCATTTCTGGCGAACTCTCCGCCTCGTTGAGAAATCTGATAGCCGATCCGATCTCGGCTTCAAAACTCCCAATAACCACTGTGTACTCCTGACATGCGCCCGAAGGGACGTCTTCAGGCACGACCGGGTTCCTGTGCTCCATGGCCTGGATAGCCACACCGGTCCTGCGCGCTATATCGTCTATCCGGCCCTTGAAATCAGCCACCGCCTGCTCAGGAGACTCTGCTCTTCCCAGAATGTTTACCACCCGTCCGTAACTCTCCTCCGCACCGCCAGCCAGATCCATCACGCTCCTGCAATAGGCCAAACGCCGTGTGATCGCTCCTATTTTCCTGTCCGCAGCCCGACACTCCGCCACAATCCTCGGAACAACAATCCAGTCCAGAACCATCAGCAAGAGAAAAAAAACCGCCAGAGACAGACCCGTCCGTTCCCGATCTCTGAGGCGACTGAACATTTCAGTCAGCATTTCACATCTCCAGCACGCTGCTTACTCGAAAGCGATATCTGCCTGCCTTGGGATCCAGAACGCTGCTCCCTTCCTCCCGGGCATTGCGAAAACACGCCGATTGCTCAAGATTGGCCACAAAGTTTCTGACATCCTGCCATGAACTCCCGGATCCCTCAATCTGAACCTTGCCCTCCTTCATGTCGAACGACATGGTATCAATCAGAACGCCCGCGGCCGACGCAGCTCTGTGCACCTCGGAGGCAGCCATCACAGCCGTAACTCCAGATTTCATCCTCGCCTGCACCGCCCGACTCACTTCAAGCATGCCCTCGATCCTTCTGACATCCGGCTCGAGCGCGGCTAACTCTCTTTCTAACACTCCCAGCCGATGCGCTCTTCCAAAAACATTCAAGAGACCGAATGCCGACGCCGTCGTCATGCAAGCCATTACAAGAGACGTAAGCGCTGTCAGCCCTCTTGCCTTGCGGACCAGATCCCTTCGCATGACAAACGTTTCGGGGGCAAAACTGAATTCCACGTCCTGTGGCGCCATTCCGAATCCGATCAACGCAGCCAGAGAGACCCCTTGACCTATAACCGCCCGAGCGGATTCGACAGCGCCGGATGCTGGCTTCATGCTGTCAATATACTCCGCCGTAATACCGACTGCGTCACGCAACCCATCAACAAGCCCCGCAACCGCGGCTCCCCCCCCTGTTACAACTACTCGGGCAGGCACAAACGAAGGCTGTTCGCTCCTATGCGCCTCCAGCGATCGGCGAACTTCCTCCAGAAACCTATCCTTCCATAACTGAGGCTCGGAAAGAAGCTGGGCTGTGCCCATAATAAGATTTCTCGTGAATACCGGCCTGCCTCCATCAAAGAGCATCATCTCCGTGGCGCCCCAGTCAACATCCAGCACAACCGTCGGCCCGGCCTTCTGTCCCTGAGCCACGCCGCGAACATACCAGGACAGAAGTCCTTCGGAAGCAACAGACATCCGTCCTATCTCTATGCCGGCTTCTTCAAAAGAGTAAAAGCGTTGGCGCAACACCGCCCTTTGCGCTATCGCCAGCATTACTGCCGTATACCCCTCGCGCGGGCACCCTATCACCCTGTAATCCCGCGCGATCTCATCCTTGGAATAGGGAGTTTGCCGCGCCACCTGAAGATCCACCATGTCCGCTATCTCACCGGCATCGGTAGATGGAAGTTCCATCAGCCGAATGGTTGCCATCTGCCGCGGAAGGTACGCAAGAACAGGCAGATCCTCGCCTTTCACCGCCTTGAGCCCAGCATGAAGATCATTTGGATTGACGCCCGAGGAGGAATCGCTCCTAATCACATGAAGGCTCTGAACCAGGCATTTTCCTCTGGACGGCTGCACACGGCCAATCTTGAGCCACTCTACGCCGGGTTCGATTACCACAACCGCCCCCCTGGGTCGCCAGACTTCAGCGTTCATGCCACTCCACCACCCCGCATTCCCTGCGCCCGATCACAACATCAACGATTACCCCAGGTTCAACTTTCTTCCCCGCCATCCCAAGCACCGTTCCTCGAAAATAGTTCGACCTCACCGTCAGCCGGCCCATCATCCGACCCATCAAATCCTCTTCCTCGGCGGTGAGAGGAACAAAACCCTTCAAATCCTTGATAATCCGATCAGCAACCGGCTCCTCAAACGCCCGGCCCGCACCCTGATAAGCCACCACCTTCGACGCCAGCGAATCACATACGGTCAGACGCCCCCCTGCCGCAAGTCCCAAAGCTCTAACCACAATCCTGCCGGCTGAATTCAGATTCACTTTCCCATCGCCGAACACAGTAACATGCGGCGCGATTTTTTCAAAAATATCCCGCGTCATCCCTTTCACAAGCAAAAGCTCACCAACCGAATCAAGATTCGCGTTATGCGCGGAATACGCATGCTGCAAAGAGCCATAGTATCCAGTCTCCGCTCCACCTGTCAATGGATCATCATCATCGTCCCGCCAATCACACACGCATGCCGCCAGCTCCTGCGCAACCGTCTTTTCCACTCCAACAGCCTCAAACAGTGCAACAAGCAGCCCCATGTCCGCTTTGTTCACATTTATCCGCGCCTCTTCATCGCAAAGGCCGCGATTCGTCACGAGGCCGCCGTCCTCAAGCCGAACATTTACAACTGCAAAGGCTGCGCGTCCCACGCCTACGCCGCCGTCGTTCCACAACTCGGCACGCCACGGCTCAGTTGGTCCATCCCATCCGTTTGTGTCCGAGCAGGCAAGATATATCGCCCGCTCAACCCCCGAAACAGCCGCAAGGGTGGACAGTGTCCGTTGTTCCACACTCTGTGCAAGCCGCAGTTGTGCCGACACTCGTGACGCCACCACCATCGCAAGCGCAGCCAGAAGGAAAAGCGTCCACATTGCCAATACGATCGCGCTTCCGCCGACGCTGCGATGCCGACATTTCATTTGGCCGCGTCCCTCACACAAACGGCAGCCGGCAAACGCATGGTCCTCGTCAGCATCCCCCCTCCTTCCCCCGCGCGTATTGCCAGCCTGACCGCGAAAGGAAAGTTGGTGGGATCAGACCACTCCCCCAGCCACGTCCCCTCC
>CALETX010000075.1 GCA_937920455.1 uncultured bacterium | reverse complement strand
CAAGTCCCAGCATCATGGACGCGTGCCTGATTCTGGCCGGATCGAAGGCGGCGCTCTCGAGGAGTACATCAGTCGTCTCGTCCCGAATCTCGCTGCCCGCACCGCCCATTATGCCGGCGACAGCCACAGGCTTGGCAGCATCCGCTATGACAACTATTTCGCCGTCCAGCACTCGTTGCGTGCCGTCAAGAGTGGTAATCCGTTCGCCATGCCGCGCTCGCCGAACAACTATCTGATGTCCTTCCAGGAGACTGTAATCAAACGCGTGCAGAGGATGGCCGTATTCAAGCATCACGTAGTTGGTGATATCCACCACATTGGAGATCGGTCTAACCCCGCACAACGCAAGTCTCCTCTGCATCCATTGTGGCGAGGGACCGATCTTGACGCATCGCAATACCCTCGCTGTATATCTGGGACATCCATCCGGATCATCAATTTTCACGGACGCAAGACGTTCCACCGGCCCTTCCGACTCCTCAAACGATGTGTCGGGCTTAGTCAACGGTTTGCGGAAAAGCGCCGCAATCTCCCTGGCCACCCCGATAATACTCAAACAATCGGGACGATTCCACGTCACGTCTATATCAAGCACAGCATCGGGAATGGGAAGCACCTCACCGATCGGCGTTCCGGGCTCTGTTTCCTGCGGAAGCGCCATGAGCCCTGAGTGGTCTGCGCCAATGCCAATCTCCTTCTCAGAACAGAGCATCCCATCTGACTTTTCCCCTCTTATTACGGCGGACCTGATTTTTATTCCGGTGGCAAGGGAGCAACCTGGCCTTGCAAACGGAACAATCATCCCTGGCGCAGCGTTAGGCGCTCCGCACACCACACGCCACTCCTTCTGTCCGTCATGAACCATACAGATGTGAAGCCTGTCCGCATTGGAGTGTGGCTCTACTGCCGTTATCCTGCCGGCAACAATGCCTTCGACGTCAGTACCTATCTTTTCAACACTGCCAACTTCCAGGCCGATCATCGTCAAACGTTCGGCAAGTTCCTCAACACTGACAGGTATTTCGACGTATTCCCTCAGCCAGCTCAAAGGCGCCTTCATGCCAGCGACTCCAGAAAGCGAATATCGTTTTCGTAGAACATACGGATATCTTTTATCCCGAACCTGATCATTGCAATTCGTTCTATTCCCATGCCAAAAGCGTATCCAGACCAAATCTCTGGATCATAACCGACAGTCCTGAGAACCCTGGGATCCACCATGCCTGCGCCCGCTATTTCGATCCAACCGCTGTTCTTGCACACGCGACACCCTGATCCGCCACAAATATGACACGAAAAATCGCACTCGACGCTCGGCTCGGTAAATGGAAAGAAATGCGGCCTGAACCGCACTGCAACCTTCGGTCCCATCATCTCTCTGGCAAAATACGCCATCACGCCTTTTAGATCGGCCAGAGATACCTTTTGGTCAACGTACAGACCTTCAATCTGATGGAAATTGGCGCTGTGCGTTGCGTCGGTCGTGTCGCGCCGATAACACCGTCCCGGCGTAATCACGCGCACAGGCGGCTTTCTGCTTTCCATCACCCTTATCTGAACAGGCGATGTTTGCGTGCGAAGAAGCTCTCCGGTGTCCAGCCAGAAAGTATCGGACGGCGAGAGCGAAGGATGATGCGAAGGCGTGTTCAGTGCCTCAAAATTGTGATAAGCAGTTTCTACATCCGGACCTTCGGCGACGGTGAAACCCAGCTTTCCAAATATCCTCGCCGCTTCCTCGATGACGGCGGACACCGGATGCTTTGACCCCAGCCCTCGCCACCTGCCCGGAAGGGTATAATCAAAGAAGCCCGACCCCGCAGGCATGCCTGCCTGTAATGCCGCCCGCCGTTCTTCAATCAATTTGCCAAGGCTGTCCTTGAAGGCGTTCGCAGCCCTGCCGGCCTCGGCTCTCTCCTCCCTTGCCAAACGGCCAAGACTTTTCATGATCTCGGAAATCAGGCCGCTGCGGCCAAGATAGGCTGCGCGCACCCTTTCCAAATCTTGAAGTGTGCCGGCATTCCGGGCCTCTTCCAGTGCTTTTTCCATTGCCGCGTGAATCTCTGGCGCTTTCATCTGTAAAGAAAAAAGGCCATCCACAGATGGCCTTTCATATACATTCTCTCCTTTTGCTCAAGCCAAACAAGTTCGAGCGCGTTCTACAACCGCCCTGAAACCGTCAGGATCATGAATGGCCATCTCAGACAGAACCTTGCGGTTCAACTCCACGCCGGCCTTTTTCAAGCCCTCCACGAAACGGCTGTACGAAAGACCGTTATCACGGCAGGCTGCGGAAAGTCGGACAATCCACAGTGCCCTGAACTCCCGCTTCTTGTTTTTCCTGTGAATAGTGGAGAGCCGCATGGCCCTATCCACGGCCTCCGTGGCCGGACGATACCACTTGCTTCTCGCACCTCTGAAGCCTCTGGCTCTTCTCAAGACCCGCCGTCGTCTCTCGCGAGACGCCGCAGCATTCGTTACCCTTGACATTTCAAACCTCCCGGACGCTCGTCACGACGCAATCATGGCGCGCACTCGTTTTTCTTCACTCTTGCAGAGCACGCCTGCGCGCGCGAGATGTCGCTTTCTCTTGCCCGACTTCGCAAGAAGCAGGTGACCGCGACACGGACGCCTGAATTTGACCTTCCCTCGCGCCGTCACCTTGAAACGCTTCGCAGCCGATTTCCTTGTCTTCTTCTTTGGCATTAACTCTGATCTCCATAGGGAATGCCGCACCGGCATTCGCACCGTCAAACAAATAGAGCCGCACTTTACGAAACCGCCTGTCGTTCGTCCAGCCTTTTGCCGACCTT
The DNA here is from genome assembly GCA_937920455.1 of uncultured bacterium. GTDB lineage: Bacteria > Verrucomicrobiota > Kiritimatiellia > UBA8416 > CALETX01 > CALETX01. The sequence continues at coordinate 1,328 of CALETX010000075.1, read as the reverse complement.
TTTCAGGCGTTACCAGTCGCCGCATTTCCCTCTGCAGGCCGCGTCTCCTGCTCAGGAACGTGAGGAGGGGAAGCAGGCCCCTGCTTGTCAGCTTGTTTCTGCTGCTGTTGCTGTTTGCCATGATCCTTGCGCTTGCCAACAAGCATGGCATTTATGCTGTGTCCCATCATCCGCGGAACCATCTCAATCGAGCAGAGGTCCTGACATTCCCTGATTACCCTGTTAACAACATCAAAACCAACTTCTTTGTGTGCGTTCTCTCTGCCGCGGAATGTCAGTATTATCTTCACCCTATAGCCCTTGGCCAGAAACTCACGGATATGGTTGACCTTGGTCTGAAAGTCGTGATCCGCAATTGTGGCGTGAAACTTCGCTTCCTTCACGACCATGGCCTGCTGGTGCCGGCGCGCTTCCTTCTCTTTCTGACTCTCCTGATATTTGTATTTGCCGAAATCCATGATCCTGCATACGGGCGGATCAGCATTCGGCGAAATCTCCACCAGGTCCAAGCCTGCCTGAATGGCCAGCTTCAAAGCCTCTCTCGTATCCATGACTCCTATCATGTTGCCGTTTTGATCCAGGCACCGCACGCGCGGCACCCTGATTCTGTGGTTGGCGCGAATGAATGAACGAATGGCATTCCTCCTTTTCTCTTGTTGCCTGTGACGGCCGGCAGCAACCCGGAGTCAGCCGCCTTGTTTTTCCTCCGATTTGAGGCGTTCGAGCAACGCTTCCACCGCTAGAACGCCCTCGTCTCCCCCCGCCCTGCTGCGGAGCGAAATTGTGCCGTCAGCTCTTTCTTTTTTGCCGACTATCAGCATATATGGAATTTTCTCTTCCTGAGCACGTTTGATCTTGGCTCCGATGGGGCCAGAGTGGCGGTCAACTGCGACACGCAACCCCACCGCGCGCAGACGATCCGCAACGTGCGCCGCATATTCTGCCAGTTCATCCGACACCGGAATCACACGCGCCTGTTCCGGCGCAAGCCACAGCGGAAACGCGCCCCCATAATGCTCGACGAGTATGCCAAAAAAACGCTCCAGACTCCCAAGCAGAGCGCGATGAACCATGTAAGGCCGATGCTCCTTTCCATCCGCAGCAGTGAATGAAAGATCGAATCTCTCAGGCATGTTAAAATCAAACTGTATCGTGCTCATCTGCCAGGGACGGCCAAGACAGTCCCTGATCTTTATGTCTATCTTTGGACCGTAGAATGCCCCTCCGCCTTCATCAACCTCATGTCGCACGCTCTCCGCTTCCAGCGCCTTCTTCAGCGATTCCGTAGCCTGTTCCCATCTCTCGGGATCTCCAACCGCCTTTTCCGG
>CALETX010000074.1 GCA_937920455.1 uncultured bacterium | reverse complement strand
TCAGATCCATTTCGCTCCAGTACGATGTAACATGGGGCGGATTTGCCGAATACGGGCTTGCACGCGATCACAAAGCCATGAAGGAAGACGAGCGCAAGAAGGAGGAATGGAACGATTACCGCGGTCAGCTTCCCGTCCCCGATGGCATTCATGCCCCGCAAGCTGCAATGATCCCCACCTGGCGGGAGACGCTCAGTTTCTTGCTTAGGGCAGGCTTCTGTCAGGGCATGAACCTTCTGGTGCTCGGATCGGGAGGCCATGGCCTCGCTTTCTCAGCCCATGCGGCCGTGATCGGTGCGACAAGATTGGCGCTTGTCGGCAATGCGGCGCGGAAGACTCTAGCCCTGCGCTCAGGCGCAACGGATTTCTTCGATTACAAGATGGAGAAACTCACCGCGCGCATCTCAACAGCCTGCCCCGCTGGCTTCGACATGATCATAGATGCCGTTGGATCAAAGGGCAATCTCGACAAGTTTCTGCCGCTTCTAAAACCACGCGGCATAGCATGCATCTACGGTTGGCATGACTACGGATCCTGCGCGATCACGCCAACAAGAGCGCGCGGCTCGTTCATCTTTGCACAACCTGTGCTTGACGAGGAAGAGGCGCATCAACGCGTTTGCCAGCTCGTTCTTTCCGGAAAGCTCGATGCTAGGTTGTGGATCAATCCGGACGAGCCATTCCCAATGTCAAGAGTTCAGGAGGCATTCGAGGCTCTGAAGACACGCAGAATTGTGAAGGCGCTGATTCAGCTTCTTCCCGAATGACAAGCGCACGATATTGTCCTGCACCCACAATGACACCAGCAAAATCCAGCAGTGTCCGCTTCCGCAGACACACATGCTATGCGCTTGTGCTTTCATTTGTCATGCTCGCTTCGCAAACCAGCGGCGTCATGCTGCCGCTGTTCAGAAACCATCTCCAGACATATCTCGCAATCGGCGATGCCACCTATGGTCTGCTCCTTAGCCTTGGCTCCTTCTCAGGAGCGGCAGGCGTGTTGGCAGGAGGCGCGCTTTCTGTGCGGTTCGGACCTGTGCGGGTAATCAGATACAGCCTGCTGACCATGGCCATCGCAATGACTCTGATAGCAGCATGCGGCGCCAACCGACTCCCTGTTCTCGCGGGGGTTCTGATCGCAGGCGGGGCTGCCGGACCTCTCAATGTTGCCGGAAGCGCATATCTAGCGCGGCTTTTCCCCGGGGAAATCCGCCGGATTCTCGCCATGAACATGGCGGTGATGTCCGGCGGCGTAATGATCATGCTGCTCGTTGGAGAAATGGCGCTGAAAATGGCAGCCAGCGTCGGAAACGCCGGCTTCGGCATGCTGTTCACATCTTTGTATTCAGTTCTGGCCATTGGGCTAGCTCTTGCCGCGCCGATCTACAAGAACCCTCGCGGCCTCAAGCCGCGCGGCGCCGCGCGCACTGAGTCGTTCGTCTCTTCACTGGCAGTCCCCAAGGCCACTGCCCTTCTTGTGGCAATGGCAGCTCTGCATGTGGCAGCCGACAACGCCATTTTCAACTGGATGCCGCGTTTCCTGACCAGCAGAGCCTTCAGCGCGATTCGCTTTCAGCCCGGCACGATCCTCAGCGGCGTGGCGCTGTCATACCTTGCGTCTCGCAGTCTGCTTATGCTTATTCCGTCCGCACGGGGGAAACGCCCATTATTGATCCTGCCCGGCATTCTCGGAGGAAGTTGTCTGACGCTTGCAATTCTCACCAGAAACTCCACCCTCGTTCCGATAAGTTACGTCCTGGCCTCACTGTTGTGGTCGGTGGAGTATCCGTCTGCCCTCTCTGTGATGGCCGGCCTGGACCGCAAAAGATTTGCCGCCGCCATGGCTCTGAGCCAGACTCTTGGAGGGATTGGCACCTTTCTTCTCACAAGCGCTATTGGAGTAACTGTCGAAAGGGTCGGCGAACAGCGAATGTGGCAGCCCATGGCTGCGGCTGCGGGAGTTTTTATCCTGGTCGGCCTTATCGGCTTTGCATGGACGCGGCGGTTTTCGCAGCGTTCGTCCGACGCTGTTTCACCCCGCCGACAAGTTCACGGCGCCTCGGAGGATTCCTGATCGCATGCCGAGCCGCTATCCGCCGCCGGCGACGAAGCATTTCCACTCTCCGGCTCCGCGCACGTCCTGTCCTCCGCAGCATTGTCTTGCTCGAACTCAAGAAGATTTGGCATAAGCCACTTGTGCTTTCTGAATTCGTCTTGCCACCGGTTTTCCATGAATTGAATAAGATTCATCGCCGCATCTGGCCCAAGGCCAAACGGCGGGCCTCGCATGTGATCGAAAATTGCATCATGCAATCTTCTATAAATTGGACCTTCTCCATTGGCTTTGATAACCGACAAGTTCCACAATCTTGCTGCCAGATCCAGAATAATGAGGGTCGGCCCTCCGCTTTTGAAGAAAACATACAAAGGTGTTCCGTATGCCGTAATGATCCTGATCTGGGCATCAAATATACGGCTCTGCTGCCTCATAATTCTGTGGTCTGTCTTTTGATTTCTCCTTCTCGTCACGTCGCTGTCTCCCCATGCCTGGCATTTCAAACTAACAGAATTCAGCCTCGCTCCAAGCGGAAAATAAGGTGTGTCAATCATGCTGGATGCTGGTTACAAACCACAAAAACCATGCCAATGCGCACGCAAAATCTGCATTGGGCACATAAAAAATCGCACGGCGCCCGCAAAATCCAAAAGAGGTTGGCCAACGTATGCCTATAGCTTGCGGGAATCATAGGCCCATTGCAGCAGAGCCTGCCGTTGACGCGGCCGGCACAGTATATCGCCAGGCTTACAATGTTTCCGTATCTGCCAGACATGACGTCTGAACGCTAACCAGCGTCTGATCTGACGCTCATCATCAGGACACCGCCTCCCCATATAGTAACGGCAATACCACTGAAACCAGCCTCTCGGATCCTCGTGATAAATCCATCCCTTTTCCCGCCAATAGGAAAGCGGCTGTGATGCATTCACGCCAAAGAAATTCAAAGCGGGATCGTGACGCTCGTGACACAGTCTGGCATTTAAAAACCACTCTGCCGGAAACTCGTCACGGCAATCAGTCATGTATTTTCCGCCAAACACCCCCAGTCCAAGCATCTCTCTGGGAGTGAGTTCCGGACGAAAATCCGGATGAAAATTCCGTCCCATGGGTTCTGTGAGGTAATAGACATACCCTTGCTGCATGAGATCATTGACCACTACCCGAATGCGCCTCATGTTGCATCATTCCTTCCTGAGAATATGGAGATTCAAATGCCTCGTTCCATTCTTCACAGATGAATTTCCGGTCAATAGTCCAAAGGCCAATAGCCGTACGGGTATGGCGTCTTTGAGAGCCGCTGCAACGAACGACGGCTACAATAGGGAATAAAGCCA
>CALETX010000073.1 GCA_937920455.1 uncultured bacterium | reverse complement strand
GAAAGAAATAAACATTTATTGGCGAGCTCCATTTGAGTTGGAACTGTTTTCCTGGTGGCTTTATCAGTTTGTTGCCGTTTGGGTCTCAATGTGAGCGAGGTGGAAATTTTCCCTTTACAGTAGTCGTCCGCCGGCGAGCAGGTATGGCTGACCCGCCGGGCCAGAGGAAGCCTTGATTGCCGGCGTCAAGGCAACACGGCTGGATGGTATGATAATCTTTATTCGACACGGGACAGGCGGAAACCATACAGATGCATATCCGAGGTGCCCTCGTAATGCAGAATGATCTCCCACGGAAGGTTGCTTGCCTGCCTGAACTCTACTGAGCATTCTGCTCCGCTCAGGACATCCCAAAACGTCGTTTCATTGCCAGCCGGCCATTTGACCTGGATGCGTCCCAAAAGTTTGCCTGGGCTTGCCGATGAGGTCAACTCCGCCGACAGTCTGTACAGTCCCTTTTCGAGCGGGAATCCGGGTCCGTGGAGCGCGATCCCTGGAGGCGAAAACGCAGGGTCCCATGTTACGGCATCCATGTCGGGCGAGCTTGCGCCGGTGTGGAATAGCGCGCGTGCAGGTATGTAGAGTGTTTGGCCTTGTTCTGGACTCTGCCAGCGGGCGTCACCCAGTATGCCGCAGTCAAACAAGACAGATCCTTCGATCATTTCAATTCTGGCGCGGGCCGCAATGGGAGTGTGATGAATCGGAAGCGGCGCTTTGACCCACTGCCAGTCGGTTGATTTCAAATCATGCACATTCATTTCAAGAATCGAGCCGTCGGATTTTGTTGCGATGGCAAATGTTCCGGATCCTCTGGCCCTGATGAACCAGCAGGGGATTCCGTCGAGCACAAGTCTGCATTCAGGTCCCTCGACCACCATGCCGGCGCTCAGGTTTACGGCTTTGAGCGTTCCGGCTTCCTTGTCCGTCATTATCTGAGAAGGGTGGATGCGACCATGTTCTTCGACTTCCCAACGGAAGTCTGAAGCCAGGAAGGGCTGCCGAGGCGCCGGAATCTTGGATGATGCGCGGTTCGGCAGAAATTTGAAGCACCATATTGGCCCATTCTTGTTGAGCACGGTGAGCCTGGGATTGTTGAACAGCCGTTCAAGCGTGAGGGATGACGGAAAAACATCGGTATTGTCGTAGAATAAATTTTCGTGAAAGAGGAGGAAAGAGAAGCCGCGCCTCTCAAGGTCGCGTATTTGTTTGTCGGAGAGCAGGCCGCAATTCAACGAAGTGAACGTGGGAAGGAATCTTTTTTGATAAGACTCTGGCACTACAGGGCTGTAGCCATTAGCCAGGCGAATTCTGTTGAGCGATGCGAAGTACACCTGAAGAGACGAATCGTGCTCGGTTCCCGATCTGAGCGGGATGGCGATTGCGCGTGGCTCCTTTCCGTTGAGGATGGCGTCCATTGCCGCAGCGTCGTAGGTTGGATGTTCATTTGGAACACGGGTCAGTCCGGGCGAAATTCTCACGGAAAACTCAACAAGAATCAACGTCTGCAAGGCGGCCCACATCAGGAGGGCGTATCGCTTTGTGATCATTTGAGCCCATAGGCGGAGGGCGAAGAAAGAGACGGTGGCGGCAAGCGGCGGCAGAAGACAGAAAATCTTGTGGGGCTGTCTGATCATTGCATAGGGGGGCAGGATTCTGCGCAAGGCAAAGATGACTCTTCCGCTGAAAGGTCCGTTGGTTCCAAGGGCCAGGATTGCTATGGCGACACATGCAGACAGCAGGACAAGCAGAATGTCCGCCTCTTCCGGGACAGCCGGTTTCTTTTTTCTCTGGCGAATACGGATGGATGCGGCTGCGGTCGCTCCAGCGACGAGCAAGGTCATGGCGATCCCGACGTATATAAACGCTGATTTGCCTGATGCATGCATGTCGAAGAAGCCATGCCAGGCGGGCGAGTAAAGAGCGGCTACGGCAACTGGGGCGGAGTTTTCAAAGATCGCCCTTTGGCCGTGGGTCTTCAGCCCCAGGAGAAACCATGCGACGGCCACAATTCCGAGCGCTATGAATGGGATGATGCATCGTAGAATGTTTGTCAATGTGGTGGCATTGGAGGGTGAGAGGCGCATACCTGCGCGCCATGCGCTGAACAGCGCCCAGAATGGCGAGGCAAGCGCGGAAAAGAAGAACACATGCGGGTCGGTCCACGAAGCGAAAATAATTCCGAAGCCGGCAATCCATCCTCCGCTTCTCATGCCAGAGGCGATTGCCATATCCAGGCCGAGCATGATCATGGGCCACCAAATCATTGCCAGACCTGTAGGGCTGCCGTTCATAAGCGCGAACCATCTGTAGGGGAAGGCTGAAGCAAGGATGCCGAGCATGACAGATTGTGCGGGGCCGGCGTCGAATCTGCTGATGAGGAGGGCGGTAATAATCACCCCGACGCAAAGTACAGTCAAACCCAGCAGGTTGTAGGAGCCGGCTCTGCCCAGGACAGGCTCCGCGGCGGCGTAGAGGAGAGAGAATGGGAAGTAAAAGGACTTGATGCGAAGACGTTCCCCGTCGTCGCCTGTGTTGAACTGATATATGTCATGCATCGCCTCTGTGCGTCCTGCGAGCATGTCTTTGAAGAGCCACAACTGATAGAGAAACTGGAAAGAATCGCATGGCCGCGGCGCATGAACCGCCGGCCCTGGGTCGGCGGACGCTGTCCATGGGATGGCCGAACGGAAGTGCCGTGGCAGAGGCCAGGAGTAGATTGCCCACAAGAGGCATGAGGAAATAACACTTAGCGTTATGAGTTGCAACTTTTTCATTCAATCAACGGCATTGTCGAGAGATTGGACATTCGGCGGGCAAATTGCA
>CALETX010000072.1 GCA_937920455.1 uncultured bacterium | reverse complement strand
TTGACACCTGTGGCACAGGCGGCGATGGCCTTGACACGTTTAATATTTCCACGACTGCGGCATTTATTGTGGCTGGAGCGGGCGTTCCGGTTGCGAAACACGGAAACCGAGCGATCGGAAGCCGTTGCGGATCTGCCGACGTCCTTGCGGCTTTGGGTGTGAATATTGAGGTTGAGACCGAAGTTGTGGAGCAGTGCATAAGGGAAGCTGGGATAGGTTTCCTGTTCGCGCCCAAGCTTCATCCGGCCATGAGGCATGCGCTCGGGCCACGTCGTGAGCTTGGTGTGCGAACGATTTTCAACATGCTTGGCCCGCTTACTAATCCTGCGGGCGCGAAAAATCAGGTGATTGGGGTTTTTTCTTCAGAGCTTACGGAGACATTTGCCCATGTGCTGGGTCTGCTTGGAAGCAGGCGCGCTTTTGTGGTTCATGGTCATGACGGAATGGACGAAATAACCGTCACCGGCCCAACGAGGGTTAGCGAACTGAGGGATGGCAAAGTGAGAACCTACGAATTTGATCCATTGGAGTTCATTGGCGAATACGCCGAGCTTTCAGCATTGCGCGGCGGTGATCCTTCTGAGAACGCGGAGACAACTCGATCTGTTCTCCGAGGTGAGCGCGGAGCTCGTCGGGATATAGCTTGCCTCAACGCTGCTGCTGCAATCGTGGCGGGTGGAAAGGCTGAAGACATGAACGATGGGTGGCGTAAAGCGAACGATTCGATAGACAGCGGCAATGCCGCGCATGCTCTTGAATCACTCATCAAAATTACAAAAGGTCGCTGACCTTCAATCCGCTTTGCAGGATGTCTTTATGGACATGCTCCATCGTATTATAAACGAAAGATTGCAGGACGCTCGAGAATCAGAGCGTGTCGTTCCTCTCGTAGAGTTGCAGAAGCGTGCGGAGGCGAGAGTCCATCGGAGCCTTACGAGAATGATAGCTGCTGAGAATGGCCCAGCTATAATCGCAGAAATGAAGGCGGCCAGTCCTTCGGCAGGCACACTTTGCAGGACATATGAACCCGCTGTGCTGGGAAAAAAATACGAGGAAGGCGGCGCAGTGGGAATATCTGTTCTTACCGAGCCACGCTATTTTCTGGGCAGAGACGAGCATATTTCGCAAGTTCGGAAGGTCGTGAATATTCCGATTCTAAGAAAAGATTTCATTGGCTGTGAATACCAGGTATGGGAAACCGCTGCTATTGGAGCCGACGTCCTGCTGCTTATTGTGGCTGCTTTGGACATGCGCCTTCTCAAGGATCTTTACAGCATAGCAAGAGTGTGCGGACTTGATGTAATTGCAGAAGCCCATACGGCCGAGGAGCTGATCGCAGCCAGTCAGCTTCCGGATGCAATAATCGGGGTGAACAGCCGCGACTTGAGGACGCTGAAGACAGACTTGAATGTCTTGCGCGGTATCGCTTCAATGCTGCCGCCAGGCAGGTTGGTGATTGCCGAAAGCGGGATATCGTTGCCGGGTCAGGTGAAGGAGTTTTACTCCTTGGGGTACAAGGGGTTCCTTGTTGGTGAGACGCTGATGCGCAGCCTCGATCCAGCAGCGGAGGTGCGTTTACTGAGACGGTCGTGCGGATGATTTCTGGAACTGATTTGCGTCCTTCTTTGCGGAGAATCACAGCATGAATATGTGGAAAGAGATCGGCGTTTTCGGGGCTTGGATTGTTGCCGGAATTGGGGTGTTTCATTTAGTACCAGTTGTATGGGACAGGATCCTCCTGCCGATTGCTAGGCGGACAAGAACAACGCTGGATGTTCTTCTGCTTGAAGCTTTGCGAGGACCGGCGCGCTGGATAGGTATGGGTATTGTATGGAATATGGGGAAAGAAGAATCCTTTAAAGAAGCGTCGCAGGTGAGGGCTCATTGGGGATGGGGGATATATTGCGGATTTGTGTACATATTGCTCGTTACGGGAATCACAGTTGCTTTCTGCGCCGCGGTTAGAGCCGCCATGCAATGGTATGTGTCGAGACTCGGGGATCCTGAACGAGAAAAGAAACTTGCGCCTGTGATTATGCTGCTCAGCAGGCTTTCAAACGTTGTGATCGGATTTGTGGCGATCACGGTGATTCTCGGCCACTTTGGAGTACAGATCAGCGGTTTACTGGCCACCGCTGGTGTTGCTTCCCTCGCTGTGGCTCTTGCTGCGCAAGAGACACTGAGCAATCTGTTTTCAGGAGTGGCGCTTATAATGGACCGGCCGTTTCAACCAGGCGACCGGATAGAGATGCCAGACGGACAGATTGGTGATGTCATTGAGATCGGAATGAGGACAACACGCATCTTGACTTTTGACAATACTCTCGTAGCTGTTCCTAACTCTGAAATTGCTAAAAGCAGAATTGTGAACCAGAGCGCGCCAAATCCCAAGTATAAAGTGCGGTTGAAGGTTGATGTAGCCTACGGTACGGATATAAGAGTCGCTAAAGCCATTCTGCTTGAGATAGTCCGAGCCCATCCAGCTACCATGAAAGAGCCTCCGCCAGAGGTTTATTTTCAAGAGTTTGGAGAATCTTCTCTCAGATTATTGACAGTATTCTGGATTCCGGATTATCGGGAAAAGCTGCGGATTGTGGACGAGATAAACATGGCCATCAAAGACCGGTTTGAGGCATCTGGCATTCAGATTCCATTCCCACAGCGTGAGATTCACCTGCGCTCGCCGATCCCTCTCGGCCGTGGGCTTTCTTCCCATGATGGAGAGTTGACCGCCAATGATCAGAGCGCAAAACGCTGAAAATAATACGACCTGTCGGTTTACAGCCAACTTGCCGTGCCTTGCTTTACGCCGTGTTGCAGCGGCTGACCGATGTAGCGGTCTCTCCCGGCTGGCTATGTCTGCTAACCGACAGGCGCACTTTATTCAAAATGCATCAATCGTACCAATATCCTCATGCGTTATAACAATGCAAAGTGCATTAGGAGTAAAACCTCAGAAACATAGGGAAAATTCACTTTTAGAAAGCTAAATGTAAGACGTGGTCATTTGATAATGATTGTCAGAATTGAGAAACGAGAAAAACATTTCTGAGAAACTTGCTTTTGGATTTAGAATGCCACTGAGTTGTAACCGGTTCTTTGGAGGATGGCCGGCTTTGGATTACGGGCCCTGGATGATGTTATTGGTCAGTATTGTTTTGAAAATGTATGGCCAATGCTGCCACGGTTGCTTATTATGCTTTAAAATTTGAGGAGAGCTTGCCGCGGATGGGAAGAGGGAGGCAAACATGACAAGCAGGGAAAGAATAAAGACGATAATATCGAAGAAGCCAGCAGACAGGTGCGGTTTCTGGCTGGGGAATCCACACCCAGATACATGGCCTATATTTTACACCTATTTTGGCGCCAATGACGGAGAAAGCGTTCGGCGCAGACTAGGAGATGATTTCCGATGGATTTGCCCTCAGTTTTTCCCACGGGCGTACAGGGATCCGACAGGGCGAGGGATGTTTGACGCGGGGCTTTCCAAGAAAATGCACGGTC
>CALETX010000071.1 GCA_937920455.1 uncultured bacterium | reverse complement strand
CCACATTTTCAGTGTGGTGCTCTACCAACTGAGCTATCTCGCCTCGTGCCTTTCCGGAGGTGCTGTTGCTTATGCTAGAAGCTCCCCGCCATTGATCAACTATTTTTTTACGCCTGGGCAAAATTGATATCTGTAGCTTCGCGCGCCGCATTTCTGCCTTTACCTGCTCAAGGAAACTGTTTACCCGGATTTTGCTTTTAGGCCACAAAGACCTTTATAACTGCCTGTCGATTGAGAGGTTCAGAAGATCAAGCCCGTCACAAGAAAGTGAAAATCCAACTGCAATGCATTTGACTACTGCCGTTCTAATGCACTGACGGCAGACATGTTGCTTTGCGCGCATTGTGGGTGGCGCTATCTCAACTGCAAAATCTGGGTTCATATTTCGTCCACCCTAACAGCGCGACGCTCCCGAGAAGCGCGGACTGCCGCAAGCGCGACGCGTGTTGCTTGCACTGCATCATCCACGCCGCTCACCGGAGGACCCTTGCCGAGAATCTCCTCGACAAAAAGCTCCCACATCTGAGCATGCCCTTTGTCCGCCTGCGGAAGCAGTGCCAGATACATATGGCCGTCCGCCCCCGCCTTCTCAGCCGCCGCGCGATTCTTTGCCAACCACCCTGCCAGTCCGCCTTCTGCGCCTGTCTCCGGAAAATGATCGTTCTTAATGGGATAGACAATCCGAGGCGGAGCGTTGCTGATGCCAGCAGTTCTAACTTCCAGCATATGGTCAACGATCACAGCAGCCCCTTTCCCAAATACCTCGTAGAGCTCTTTAGGATAGCCGAACGTCCCGTTTGCGCTCATGCTGATCGTAGCCATCTCGCCTGTCCTGTACTTAATGACTACTCCCTCGTTCATAAGATCACTTTCCAAGGCCACAACCTCTTCCGGTTCGGCCTGGAGAAACCAGTTGCATATATCAGTAAAGTGCGTCATTTCGAAAAGCATGGGGCCGTAGGGAGCCAGTTGCTTGTCGAACACCCATCCTTTCCAGCTATACCAATCATCGTTGATACGGACTGACATACCGGCTACTCCGTCCAGAGAAAGTCTCGGCCGGCGCTCCTCTTCGCGATCAAAACGCCAGGGACAAACTCTCGGAGAGGCCATGTGCGAACGAAAGATGCGCCACGCTTCCCGCATGGCCGGCGAAGCTCGACGGTTATGCCCCACGCAGAATGGAATTCCACTGGACTTAACCACCGCCTGTATCTCGCGTGCTTCCTCCATGCTCGCGGCCATCGGCTTCTCGCAGTAGACAGGTTTCCCAGCCTCGGCGGCTGCGCGGATTACAGGCAGGCGTAAGCGTTCTTGAGCTGCCAGACAGATGACTCCCACTTCAGGATCCCTGACAACATCCCGCCAATCTGTCGCAACTCGCTTCGGACGAAATCGCTCCTGACAAACCGCAAGCGCTTTTTCCGAAATATCACAGCAGGTATGAAGTTGAATTCTCTCCGAACGCTGAATGATCGGAAGGTGGGTTGACTGCGCTATCATTCCGCATCCTACTACAGCAACCTGAATACGTTCCGTCATTATTCACATCCTCCTTTCAGATTGACGACCCGGCCCTCTTCAGTCAGTTTCGCCGGGCCAGCCAGATAGCAGCGTTCAGCCTGCGCCAAATCGCGGTAGCAGCTCAACTTGAGTTCACGTTCCGCAGCAGACTCAGGTTCAGTATCCCGCGGACCAACAGCACCCGCTCCTTCTGAAAACACCATCAGACACACACCTGTGCCGCGACCGATACCCGCCTCCCCTTTCAAGTGCTTCGAGCACGATCCTTAGCGCGTCTTAGCAGTATTTCGCCCATTCTGCTTCAAACCCACCTGCCACCATACGTATCTGCCTTGCTATTGTGCATCCCATCATCGGAGGCATCCGATCTAACGAGACTTGAGATCGCCAATCCAAAAAGCCATGCAAAACAACGGTATCGTGGGGAGCACTCCTCCTCAAGCCCTAACTCCAGACACAATATGTCTAACAAACTTCGCCGCAATCGAAAACATCCATGGCCGCGCAATAAACCCGGATTTTGCTGTTGAGACAACGCCACCCACAATGCGCGCTAAGCAACATGTCTGCTGTCAGTGCATTAGAACGGCAGTAGTCAAATGCCTTGCAGTTGGATTTTCACTTTTTGTGACAGGCTTGATTTTTTGAACCACTCAACTGACAGGCAGTTACAAAGGTCTCTTCGGCCTGAAAACAAATCGGGGACAAACTGATGTCAACACATGGAATCTATGCTTGCCTCGGCCGATTTGACTGAGCCGCGTGTTTGAGTGCTTCACTCTTGTCCCTGCTATGTTCTGATTTAACTTTATTTCGCAGAGGCGAAGTGATGCACTTTAGTACCACGAAATATGTCAACTGCCAGGTATTGGATAAAGGAATGCCTGAACCTTAGGCGAAGGATTGGATCTTGAGGCAAGGAGGATACAGCTATGGACGAATCATCTGCAGTAAAGTTGTCTCTGGATAACATTACAATAGTTCCACAACTGAGAGGCCGTTTCCTGAAGAGTCTGGGAAAAGTGGAGGCGGGCAAGACCCGACTGAGAAATCCTGCCACCAGGTGGCTTCCGTGGTTTGACACCTTCGCAGGCGATGTTTTCCGCCAATTTGCTTTTCTTGGCATCGTTCGGTCTGGCGACGAATGGGTTATAAACCTGCGAGCGATCAGCGATCCCGATGTGCTTTTTCGCGAAGAGCGCGATTCATCCGGCGACATCTGCTTCAGAGAAACAAGCTGGGATGCCCCGCCGGTAGAAGCTGATCTGAAAGTCCATGTCAAGCCTGCCTCGGCAAAAATAGACGACCACTCCTTCACGGGCTTCACCTACTGGTTCGAATATTCATCTCCAAACATCCCCATCCACAGAATTGTGGACCGGCAGACATGGGAGCTTGGCGGGCATCTGAAAGGCAACACTCTCTGCCTCAGGAACTGGCTCACCCCTCCGCGAGTCCGTCTGTCCCGCGAGACTGCATACTCCACTGTCGGTCTCGACAAATGGGCAAAACTTCTCCCGGGAAACCTCTGGGCCAGATGGTCTCTCCTTCCTTCATTCGACATGCAGTATGGCCCAGACGGTATTCTTATTGCATGGTTCGACCATGTGTCTCTGATCAGGACGGTCGTCGAAACAGCACAAGGCGAAGACGCTTTGCGTGTGCTGGACATGCATCTCTTCGAACAGTCGAAATCGGTGACAACAAACCCGAAGACCATTCTCTGGTGCCCGGACAACATCGCCGACACAGCCGCACTCAACCTCTGGACCCGCCTGGTGGATCAGGAACACGAAAAGTCAAGACGACAGTTCGGGCTCGAGCCGGAGAGTACGCCCGCTATCGTCTTCTCCCACAATGTGTGGACAAACATGCGGTTCGGCTCCACCTATGAGCATGCCGTGGATGTGGCTTCTGAGTTCGGGGCCGACTTTGTTTTCATAGATCCGGTGTGGGAGCATCAGCAGGCTTTGCGTGAGGAACTGGACGCCGCCATTCCGCCGGAACACCAGACAGACACCATTCTTGCCAAATTCTGGCATCAGAACATGTGCGTCACTCTGGATTTCGCGGTGGCTGAAATAATGGGTGGCGAAAGCGGACTCAAAGCCCTGTGCGATAGAGCTGCGTCCAAGGGGATCAGGATCATTTCCTGGATGGCAACCCACTGCTCCCCGAATTCCGCTTTGCAGCTAAAAAAGGACCTTTGCAGGGGCAAAGCTGGTATTTTCGCAGCCAGAGAGTCTGGTCGCCATCCTGACTCCGGTTACCCGGCCAGTTGCTGGACCCTTAATCTGAATACGCCTGTCGCAGAGTATATCACAGACCGGATTCTGGACGTATGCCGCCGTACC
>CALETX010000070.1 GCA_937920455.1 uncultured bacterium | reverse complement strand
TATTCCACCGTTCAGTTGGAGTCAAGGTCTCCCCGAAATAACCGTAGGTGGCGCAGGATGCGACATACAGGGCTTCACCAATCTGCATATTCAGGCGGCAGTTGAACGAGTGGCGGCGCTTGGCGGAGGAATTGTCGCCCTAACGCCTGGCGTGTTCACAATGCGCGATTCTCTGCATCTCCGCACAAACGTCCTAGTCCGAGGAGCAGGTTTTGAAACTATACTCAAGAAGGCGCCCATGAAAAAATCTCCTCTCGTCGCCTTTGTGGGCTATGGACACCGCGCGCTGGATGTGGCCGATCCTGAGCTGTTTCGGCCAGGCGATGGGATCCTGGTAAGCAGTACCGCCACGGCCGGTTTCCTGGATACCGTGGCAACACTCCTCAGAAGAGACGGAGACTCATGGATAATGGACCGGCCGGCGAGCATGGACTACTCCAATGCGCAGGGAGGAATCGTCCGTACTCTCTATCCAATATTTGATGCGACCGGAGTGCGGAATTCCGTCCTGGAAGATGTTGTGCTTGACGGCAACGCTGTGGAAAACGAAAAATTGAACGGATGCCGTGGAGGAGCTTTTTACGCATATCGCTCTGCCAGCATAGTCGTCCGGAGGGTGCGGGCGTTCAATTTCAATGGTGATGGCTTTTCCTTCCAAACATGCGAACATCTTGAACTTGACTCGTGCAGCGCGGAAACATGCTCAGGACACGGCTTTCATCCAGGAAGCGGATCTCTCAGATGCTCGATACGCAACAGTTCCGCCAGAAACTGCGGTGAATGCGGTCTGTTTTACTGTTTGCGAGTGCGAAACTCAGTCGTGGAGAACTGCCTGTTGGAATATAACACAAGCCATGGGCTCCTGGTCTGGGCAAAGGACGACGACAATCTCAACAGAAAACTCGTCATAAGACATAATGGCGGATGCGGCATATCATTCATGGATACACCTGCTGGCCAGGAATCGAGTGGTCAGATGTTTGAAGAATGCGTTCTGGAATCGAATGCGGTCAGCAATGGGAAGGCTGAGATTCTTCTGCAGGGCGGCGGAAAGGGAATTCGTCTGCTCCGGAACAAAATCACAAGACGTCCAGGTATTCCAGGCATACTGGTTGCTGCTCACATGCCGCCCTTCGAAAGCACCGACAATGAGGTGCTGCCCGCTGGTCCTGACGCGGTCGTGCATGAGAAACCTGGAAGCTGAGCCTTGCGGCATCAATATGACCGATGCTCGATGCCCCATTGTATTAACGGAACCGGAGGTCAGGAGCAGTACATCGCTCCTTCTCTGTACCCTAAATCAGTCCTGTTGGAATATTGGTCAAAACATTTTTGTCGTTGACTGTTCGGATGCTGCGCTGGTAGGCTGCAGACTGAAGATGAAAGGCGCATCCATGCCGACAGCGTTCGAGAGGTTTCTGGTGGCGGTAGGCTCCGTGGACCTTGCCCTTGTACTGCGCAAGGCCGTCACGGTGGATGCGGCCCTTTCTGTCTGAAAGAGCCTTTTCCATCAGGTCAGGAAACCCACCGTGACAGTGAATCGGTGGGTTTTTTGTTAGAGGGAACAAACATGGCAACAGAAAGTCACAAAGCACGCACAGGCGCCGAGTGTGTCATAGAAGGTATTGAACGAGCCGGAGTCAAGACAGTGTTTGGACTTCCAGGCGGGGCGGTCCTTGACATATTCGCCCGGCTATACCACGCGCCGTTTGAGTTTATACTGTCCAGACATGAACAAGGCGCAACGCACATGGCCGATGGCTATGCGCGCGCCACAGGAAAGGTCGGTTGCTGCATCGTCACTTCCGGCCCGGGCGCCACAAATACCGTCACCGGCCTTGCCACGGCAAACATGGACGGGATCCCGCTGGTCTGCATCACCGGCCAGGTGCCTCTGAACATGATAGGCAACGATGCGTTCCAGGAAGCCGACACCGTCGGGATCACACGCGCGGTTACTAAACACAATTTTCTGGTCAGAAATGTGGATGATCTGCCGCGAATTATGGCCGAAGCCTTTCACATAGCATCCACTGGCAAGCCAGGACCAGTAGTGATTGACGTCCCCAAGGACATACAAAGGGCTTCAACAAAGGTCCCGCCGCCAAAGGCAGTGTGCCTGCGTGGATACAAACCGGTGCTGGACGGACACCCAAAACAGATAGCGCGTCTCGCCGAAGCGATAAACCGCTCGCAAAGGCCGATCTTCTATGTGGGCGGCGGCGTCATAGCTGGCGATGCATCAGCCGAACTAACAGCTCTTGCGCGGAAAGCCATGATACCGGTTACGACAACGCTCATGGGGCTGGGCGCGTTTCCTGAAACCGACCCCTTGTCTCTGCGGATGCTCGGAATGCACGGAAGCGTGGCCGCAAATATGGCCGTCAGCCATTGCGATCTTCTGGTCTCAATCGGGGCAAGATTCGATGATCGTGTGACGGGTAAGATCTCCGAATTCGCCCCACGGGCTATCAAAGCACACATAGACATTGACCCTTCGGCTATTGACAAGAGCGTACAGACGGACATCCCCGTTGTTGGTCATGTTAAAAGAGTGCTGAGGTGTCTGCTCGAGATGGTGGAGCCCCGCCAACGCACGGAATGGCTTGATCAGGTGTCCAAATGGCGGGATAAACATCCCTTCACTTACAATCGCAAGACCTCGGATATGCTTCCGCAGTACGTCATCGAACAGGTCTACGAAATCAGCGGGGGAAACGCTATCATAGTTACTGATGTGGGCCAGCACCAGATGTGGGCCGCCCATTTCTACAAGTACACCAAGCCCAGAACCTTCCTGTCATCAGGCGGACTGGGCACAATGGGATTCGGCCTGCCTGCCGCCATCGGCGCCCAGGCCGCTCGCCGCGATGCCCTCGTGGTGGTCCTGGCAGGCGACGGAAGCATACAAATGAACTTCCAGGAAATGGTCGTTGCAGTCGAACACAGGCTGCCTGTGAAAGTCGTTATCCTGAATAACGGATATCTCGGTATGGTCAGGCAGTGGCAGGAGATGTTCTACAAACGCGAATATTCCATGAGCCGCCTGGGCCTTACGCACAGGACTCCTGTCGAACATATCTCGCCCCCACCCGGGCACACATATTTGCCCGACTTTGTCAAGCTCGCGGAAGCTCATGGTGCCCTCGGCCTCCGCGTGACAGAAAAGAAGGACGCACCTAAAACCCTTCGCAAGGCTCTTGAGACAGACGGACCGGTCGTGGTGGACTGCGTCGTGAAATCAGATGAGAACGTCTACCCTATGGTGCCGCCAGGCGCCTCGTTGATGGAAATGGTCCAAAGCATGGCCTGATATGAGGAGGGAAAATGATGAAACACGTTATTACAGCCATCGTTGAAAATCAGCCCGGCGTCCTGGCGCGAATCGTCGGGCTCATATCCGGCCGCGGCTTCAATATCGAAACCCTGAATGTGGCGCCCACGCAGGACCCCACCATCTCCAGACTAACCATCAAGGTGCCCGGCGACGATCGGGTCCTCGAACAGGTCACCAAGCAGTTGAACAAGCTCGTTGACGTGATAAAGGTGTCTGACCTGACACAAAAGAACTATCTCAACAGGGAACTCATACTGGTCGAAGTGGCCGCTCCGTCGAGCAAGAGGTCTGAAATCATCGAACTGGCAAATCTGTTCGATGCCAAGGTGGTTTCAGTCCAGCGCAACTCGCTTACTATTCAGATGGTTGGCGAACAAGAAAATATTGACGATTTTCTTGCCCTCCTCAAGCCCTTTCAGATTCTTGATGTGTCAAGGTCAGGAGTCATAGCGGTGGCGAGAGGGGAGCAGGCTGGAGGAAGATCATGAGCAAACTAAACCAATCCGGCAGAGTGATTATATTCGACACGACACTCAGGGACGGCGAACAGTCTCCCGGAGCGAGCCTTACTCACCGCGAAAAACTTGAACTGGCACGCTACCTTGCGCTGCTCAACGTCGACGTTATTGAAGCTGGTTTCCCTGCGAGTTCTCCTGGCGACTTCGAAGCTGTACGCGACATTGCCCGTTCCATAAAAGGCCCAATCATCGCCGGCCTTGCAAGATGCGTCAAAAGTG
>CALETX010000069.1 GCA_937920455.1 uncultured bacterium | reverse complement strand
CCTGATACTCCGCGCAAATCGTTTATCCAAGCAGTTGAGTCCAATGGTTATGTTCACAATTTCGAGAGCAGATGGCTGCGGCCTGACGGGTCGTCGGTTTGGGTGCGTGAGAATGCGTGGGTCGTGCGGGATGAAGAAGGAAGGACAAAGTATTACGAGGGGACGCTCGAGGATATAAGCGAGCAGAGAAAAGCTCGGGCCGATCTTGCGTGGCAGGTTGAATTTGAGCGCATTGTTACTGGCACGGCGCTTCGTTTGATGAGTCTTGATTCCCGGAAAATCGATGTGGCCATATCTGAAGCTCTGAAACAGACTGGCGAGTATCTCGACCTGGACAGGGGCTATGTCTTTCTTTATCGGGACAACATGCGATTTCAGGACAACACCCATGAGTGGGTTAGGGAGGGAATTGAGGCGTATAAGGACAAGCTTCAGAATCTTCGAACGGCAGATTTTTGCTGGTCAAACGCGCAGATAAAGGACGAACGCGTTATTGCAATCTCCCGCGTGGCAGATCTTCCACCGGAAGCAGCTCCGGAGAAGGCCGAATTTGAACGAGAGAAAATCAAGTCTCTTATAATGGTGCCGATGGTGGCAGGCACAGAAGTTCTCGGCTTTCTTGGCTTTGACTCTGTGAGGGCAGAGCGCGATTGGCCCGATAATGTGACTAACATGCTAAGCCTGGTAGGCGAGATATTCGCCAACGCCATTGCGCGCGGCCGACATGAGGCTTCCCTCCTGCGGAGACTGGATCTTGAAAGGGCTATCATATCGGTTTCGATGGGGCTGCTAAATGCCGGGCCAGACTCGATGGATGATAAGCTCGCTGGTTCTCTCTGTGAGATCGGGAGGGCTGTACAGGCCGATAATGTTGCCATCTTCAGGCTCGCTGAGCAGTCGCAGCATATAGAGCGGGCATGTTTTTGGTCAAAACCTGGATGTGAAGAATGTACGGAACGACTTGTTGGGGAGCTTTGCAGATTGTGGCCAGAGGCGAAGGAATTGTTTGCTGAGGACGGGAGCCGTCGCTCGAACTGCGACAACAGTAGTGTTGAGCCCCGTGCAGAGGCTGAACGTGGCGTCGGAAGCGTTGGGAATGCGCTATGCATACCGTTTTCAGGAGGGCATGATCGCTTTTGTCTGGCCCTTGTCGCGACAGCTGGCGCTGCGCCATGGGGCGAGGAAGAAGAGTCTCTCCTTCGCATACTAGCTGAGATGCTAGGGGGCGTGTTTGAGAGATGCAGGGCTGAGCGGGATTTACAGAAGGAACGCGCCTTGTTCACCATGCTGATGGACAGCGTTCCTGACCACATATATTTCAAAGACGACCACAGTCGGTTCATAAGGGTGAACCGGGCTTTGTACAGCGATCACGGCTTCGAGCGACACGAAGATATTCTTGGCAAGACGGATTTTGATCTATTCACAGAGGAACACGCAAGACAGGCATACCAAGACGAGCAGGAAATAATGAGAACCGGAGAGCCGATGATCGGGAAGGAGGAAAAGGAAACTTGGCCTGACGGCAGCGTGACGTGGGTTTCGACCACAAAGCTACCGCTCTACGATCAAAGCGGGCGGATAATCGGGACGTTTGGCGTCTCCCGCGATGTGACAGAGCGCAAGTTGGCTGAAGAGGAACGCCGCAAGCTTGAGATGCAGATGCAGCACACGCAGAGGTTGGAAAGCCTTGGAATCCTGGCTGGGGGTATTGCCCATGATTTCAACAATCTGCTCATGGGCATAATAGGCAATCTGAGTCTGGCGCTTGGTAACATTACTCCAGAGTCACCCGTATGGAGCAGCATAAAGCAGGCCGAGACAGCGGCGCTAAGGGCTACCGAACTGACCAACCAGATGTTGTCGTATGCCGGACGGTCAAGACCCAGTTTCAAGCCTTTGAATCTCTCCAGACTGGTGCAGGAAATGACCAATCTTCTCGAAGTCTCGATCGGCAAGAAAACATCGC
Source organism: uncultured bacterium (assembly GCA_937920455.1). Taxonomy (GTDB): domain Bacteria; phylum Verrucomicrobiota; class Kiritimatiellia; order UBA8416; family CALETX01; genus CALETX01. The sequence goes on along the minus strand of CALETX010000069.1, from coordinate 1,080 downwards.
TGCGCACTGAGTTTCAGGATCCGATTCCTGTTGTTGATGGCGACGCTGCTCAGATCAGGCAGGTGGTCATGAACCTGATCACGAACGCTTCTGATGCGATAGGCGACAGGAAGGGGACCATAACTGTGAAGACTGCTCTTATGTATTGTTCGAAGTCCTACCTTGCGGGTTGTTACATAAACGATAATCTGCCTGCCGGGCCATATGTTTTCCTCGAAGTGAGCGACACTGGTTGCGGAATGGACTCGAAAGTGATGGATCGCATGTTCGATCCTTTCTTCACCACAAAGGTTAAAGGCCGGGGACTGGGACTGGCGGCTGTGCTTGGGATAGTTCGGGCCCACAGGGGAACTTTGAAGGTTTACAGTGAACCCGGCAAGGGCACCACATTTCGAGTGCTTTTCCCGTGTTCGAGTTCGGCAGCCGAGCCAGACGAAAAAGAAATGGAAAAGGAAAAAACATGGCGTGGGGAGGGGTTGGTTCTTATTGTTGATGACGACGAAATAATTCGGAATGTCAGTGAGCAGTTGGTGAAGAGGATGGGTTTTGAGGCGGTATGCGCGCATGACGGGACGTCGGCGTTGGATCTTGCGCGTCAGAGGGCTGGAGGTCTGGCGGCGATGCTTGTTGACGTTACGCTGCCGGAAATTAGCGGGCAGGAGTTGGTTGAAGAAATCCGCAAGTTTGACAATAAAACCCCTATTATCTTGATGAGCGGTTATAACGAGCAAATCGCCACCGCCAATATGAAGTCGGGGCTTTATCAGGCATTTCTTCAGAAACCCTTTACTGCGCAAGCATTGGCTACTGCCCTGAGACAAGCCATAACATAGCCTGCTTGTTGATTTGGCGGTGCTGAGTATCCCTGTAATTCACTCATGTTCGCGGAGTGCCAGTTTTGGCGCATTTTGTTTTGGTTGCCATGTTTTGTCGAGGCAATCGCGTTGCGTGAGGCGAAACACAGGGATTTCAATGGGAATTGACGCTGGTTGAACGCGTGTCTATGCTCCGGCGGCATGTGTGGTTGAGAAGACATGGAAAGGAGCCGCCACGTATGTCCGATATTGCCGAACGTGTTGC
>CALETX010000068.1 GCA_937920455.1 uncultured bacterium | reverse complement strand
CAGTTTTCAGGAAAAGCTCAAAGAGGTTCACGGGGCGCGATATTCTAACATGCCGTTGGAGGAATATCGGCGCCGCGTTGAGATAGTCAGAGATCCAGCGCTTATAGAGACCTGGAAGCAGGAATACGTGAAACAGGCCAGGTACAGGCTCCGCGATGCCTCAGGTGCTGCAGCAGGCGAGCCGATGAAACGATCGGAGGCAGAGGCGTGGTTAATTGCTCACATTTTTGAATCGCAGGTTGTCGAGGTGCGTAAGGCGGCTCTCAGCGCCAGTGTTGCGAGAACATTGGAGGATCGTCCCCTCCTCAGGGCGGTGGAAGAGGCATGGAGCAGGGAAATGAAATTTCCGCGTTCGCTTCTCGTCGCGCTGCGGGGAGCGCTGGCGCATCGCTATCACATGCACATATTCAGGGCCGGAAAGGGTGGGTATTTTGTTTGCGCAATCAAACCTTCGCCACTGGAACCGCAGCATGCTGTTGACGCGATCAGGGATGTGCTGCTTTATCTGAGGGAACACCCCGGTTCCACGAGGGCACAGATGCTTGCGGCATTGAGGCCGGGTGTATCAGCCGAGGATCCATCTGCCAGGGAGGTTGTGCGGCATCTGTCATGGCTTATCGAGCGAGGGCATATCATCGAGTTCTTTGATGGTACGCTGTCTGTGCCTCTTGGAAAGCGGGAACAACCGGCGGCGGCCTCTGGGACGGCGGGAAAAACAGCTGTGGAAAGTGAGACGGCGAAACCAGCTCAGCAATGAAGGATCTGTCAGGCGTTGAGTGGTTGTGGGGCCGACAAGTTGTGCTCGAAGCGCTGGCCGCGGGTCGTCGCAGGGTCGGTAAGATCTGCTTGGGCTCCGCAGTCCACGGCGATGAGATCGAGCGCATCAGGACGCTTGCCGAAAAACGGGGCGCGCCGGTTGCTTTGGCCGTGGAGGGTGAACTTGCCGGCCTTTCCAAAGGGGGCAACCATCAGGGGGTTGTTGCCGCTTTCTCGTCTTATCCGTACGTAGAGTTTGAGAGCTTGATGACGGGGTGCCGCGATTCGACGCCTCACTCTTTGATTGTTGTCCTTGATCACGTTCAAGACCCCCAGAACTTAGGTTCGATACTTAGAACGGCCGAGTGCGTTGGAGCCGCTGGGGTCGTGATTGCGAAAGATCGAGCGGCGGGCGTGACGCCGGCAGCGGTCCGGGCGTCCTCGGGCGCCAGCGAGTATTTGCGTGTGGCGCGTGTGATCAATGTTGTCAGGGCAGTTAGACAGTTGCGCGAGGCCGGATACAGGATTGTGGGGCTGGAATCTGTTGCTGATGCCGCGACATATACCGAAATTGACCTTTCAGGGCATGTTGTCCTTGTTGTTGGCGGAGAGGACAAGGGTATCACTCGTCTTGTGAGGGAAGCCTGCGACGCCGTCGTGAGGATTCCCGTCTTGGGGAAAGTGGGTTCTCTAAACGCCGGCGTGGCATTCGGTGTGGCGGCATTTGAGATTCTCAGACAACGCAAAAAGCCGCGATGGTAGGGGCAGATGAGACGCCGTTTTTTTTCAGCCTTCGGAGTGAACCGCTTGTTCCAGGCGAATCTCCTGCGTGATGGCTATTGATTGTCCTGGACCGACCGGCGCAACTGCTGTTCTGATGTCCAATCCCACAATCCTGCCGTCGGGTGATCTTCCAGCGATGGCCTTGACAATCCTGTCAGTGGGAAACGTATGGGAGATGGTCCATGATTCTCCATTAATCCGCCATGAGCCCATTGGAAGATCGTCGGATTCCAAAACAGCGGCTTTTTCCCAGCCTGGCGGCAGGGCGGCCATATCAAGTTCACGAGAGGCATTTCGTCTGTCGGCCCAGGAAATGACGCATTTGTCGTTACCCACATCAAAATGAGCGCCAGCCCCCCATCCAGCGGAATGTTGTGTGGACGAGATATTCGTAAGAATGCTGTTGATAAGCACGGACGAATCTTTGAGTGAGATGGCTCTTGTGAGCACAAGGGCTGGTGCTGGGCGGCAGGACATTACGACAGCATTATCTGATAGGCGGGCGGTATAGGCCTCGTACCAGCCGCAGAATGAATACATTCCGGTCTGGACGAACTCAGAGTATCCCTCATTGAGCGGATAAGGCATCCATCTGCTGGCAATGTCCGGTCGGGCTAGCCATTGGCGTCTGCCAATCCGCCATTCCAATATTCTGCCTCCGAGGGTTGGGGCTACGACAAGCGAAGATGCCTTTGTTTCAAGACGCAGAAGAGGATGTGATGAAAATCGAGCCTTGAGTTTGGCTATCGAGACATCGAATGGCTCGCCTTCGCGGATGCGTTTGATGCCTAGTCTTTGCCACAGTTTTATGACTGATTCCAACTCGCGCCGGCTCTTAGAGGATGCTGAGCTGGCGAATGTGTTGTTGCTGATATGAAAGCTGGGCTTTATGCGCGAGAGTCTGGCGTAGCGCAGGCCTGCGCGTAGAAGGCGCACTTTGTCTTTTGCCGGGCCGTGCGCCGCGTATTCTGCCAGCGCAAGTGCGCGTTCAGCTTTTTTGACGAGGGATGGAACGAAAAGCGGATGGTCAGGCGAATCATAGAGGCTAGGATGGCAATCCCTATTGCTTCGCACGTGCTCGTGGAATACATCCAGATATTTTCTTACGCCGCTTGCTGCGTTGCCATACACTGCGCGCAAAAATTCATCAATCAACGGCCAGACGGGCTGCGATGGATTCCAAAGCAGACGCGATAGAATCCAGCCGCGTAGAGCCATAGTTTCGGCTCCTCCGCCTTCTTCGCCCATTCCTTGCACGAATACACCGTAAACGCCGAATTTCTTGTACAACTCCATGTTGGCATTGAGCTCATCGTAGTCCGGCATTGGGAGAGGGTAGTTAGCGAAGTTGGTTGCATAGTGCCAGATATAAATCTGCTTAGTGATCCTGGACCATTCTTCCAGGGCTTTGAGAAACCTCAAGCTTTCAGGATGATCGCAAGTACCATAGCCATGCCCCTGGCAACATCGTATCGAACACAAACGGACTCGCACGTTATGGCGCGGTGCTGTAATTTTAGGGGCGTCAACCGAGTACCAGTATGCGAGGGTATCAACAAGTTTGTCCGGGAATTCCTTTTCGATTTTTTCGGCCACGTGGTTGACGAATCTGATGATAGGTCCGCTCTGAGCGCCTTCTTCGAGTGCTACGGCTGAGCACTGAGGACATTCACAATATCCCTCGCAGTCATTCTGAGATACTGAAAAAATTTGACAATCGGTTTTGGCTCTCATCATCAAGGCAAGCCTCTCGGCGACAAGGTCAACAACGGCGGGATTTGTGAGGCACAACTGCGCGTTATGGCGGCGCCGCTTTCCTCCCACAAGGGCAAAATACTCGGGGTGAGCGTCGAAATATTCCTCCGGCGGGAGGAGCGTGTGGAAAGTGTGGACGAACAAGCCATACTTGACCTGACCACCCATATGGGAGGGCACCGTGGTCTGACAACCATTTAGCCTATTACGGACCCACCATGTGGGGTCGCGCGCTTCCCAGTTGAAAATGTCGCGGAACTCGAAACACGGAGAGGCGGCCCTTGTAATGTCTGGCAAGGGGAGATTATGCAAGCGAGGGATGAAAGACACGTCTTTAGTATACCAGCGGCAACCAAGGCTCTCCAGAAAATCGTAAACGCCGTAAAGAAGGCCCCGTGGTCCGCCGCCATTAATGAAGAGTTTGTTTTCTCTTGAACGAATGCAGAATCCTTCGGGTGGAATTGTGGCGAGTTCGCCATCGGGACATCCGTCAGTGTTGTTGAGAAACAGCAGGGTTTTAGCCCCCGCGGTTGGGGAGACCCTGGCCGAGTGTGTTTTCAGCTTTTTTCTTTCTGCCATCAGGTTGAGGTGGCGTTGCAACTCCTCTGCGGCGTATTCCTCCACGGGAGAGGCGTGAGGAGGAATGACAACGCGAAAGTTCGGTCGGCCGTTCTGGATGAGCATTGGCTGGGACATAGTGTTTCTCCTTGTTGAACAATCTGCGACACAACACGTGCTATCTCAGATGGCATTGTTTCGAAGAGCGGGATTCGTGGCAATGTTTTTTGGTGTTGGATCCGGGCGAGTTGATGATGGGGTTGTTTAGGAACATTTGAAGAATCGTATTAGGGAGATGCTCAAAGGGATGCTTGAGAGGATATTGGAGGAGGATGCGGATGAGCAGGTTGGGGCGGTGAGGTACGAGCGTTGGGTGACAGGTAGGAAGGATTACCGCAACGGGTACCGGCGGCGGTGGCTTGGGACCAGTCTTGGGAGTGTTGAGCTTAGAGTGCCCAGAGCGCGTCAACTGCATTTGAACTTCAGTGTGTTTAGCGTATGCAAACGGAGATGGCTGAAGTTGGATGATCTGTCGGCCGGGTGGCAGGGGGCTGGCAAGGGCTTTGGGGAGTGCGTGCAGCGGCAGCACTGTGGCCCGATTGTTTCTCGCTTTGGAGGGAAGTCTGAGAAATGTCAGGAATGCGCCACTCAGCGATGAGTATGCGGGAGTGATTATTGATGGGATGCATCCTGGGATCAGAGAATGTGGGCGAAGAAGCGTCCGTTGGTGGTTGTGCCTGGTGTGAAAGATGATGGCACAGCGTATTCTCCGGAATCTGAAGGAGCGAGGGCTTATGCTCAAGGCGACCTTAGGGAACAAAGAAAGGCTTTGCAGGCTTTCTGTGACAAATGGCGCAGTCAGGAGCCTGGAACCAGTGCACGGTTCGAGGCAGGCTTGGAACGGTCTTGCAAGGCCCAACAGATACCGCCGCTGTTGAGAAATAAACTCTCGAGCACTAACCTTTGCAAAAACCTCTTCAGACAATCAGGCAAAGCACCAAGACGGTGGGAGCATCCGAAACCTCACTCGCAGTTGAGCTATTCGTGTTTGCTATCCTATGCAAGAAAACCTGTATCAGTATCCCAGGAAGAACTACAGACTTTCCCCTCCTCCTGAACCAAATGACACGCTGTATTGGCAGTGTCCGCTTGCCTGCATTGCGGATATTTTAATTGTGCTCTTGAAGGGCGGCTCTTAGAATATCGCAGGTTTGGGCTAAAACCATGGCGGCATTGCGAGGCACAGCGTATGAGTGAGGCTGCTGACAACGCTCAAAGTTCGATGCCCCAGCTTTCAGCGCAGGAAGCCGAGGATGTCGTGCGCAGGCTTGGTTTGGTCTTCAGCAACACATACCTTTACGGTCCCTCTCATAGCGTTACTAAGAAAGCCGTGCAGGATGCTTTCGCAACAATCAGTTCACTGCTTTCCACAAGAAGCGAGATCATGTTCAGCGCATCCGAGGATGGCCTTGCCGTCAATGGCGTCGCGGTTGAACTGAAAAATCCTCTTCTCAAGGGCTTCGCCACCCGCCTGCAGGATCTTGCTGTGTCCGGCTTTGCGGTGCTCAGCGGCATAAGCGAGGACGAGTTCGGCAAGTTGGTGGAGATACTGAATGCCAAGCAGGAGGAGTTGAAACAGGCTGGCGGGTTTGCGCAGGTGATTTCTGCGCTGGAGATCAGTCATGTGCGCTGCCGTGTGGTAACCTATCGGGCAGTAACCGAGGATGAGGTTGTCGTTTCGAAGAAAGCTCTTGATGAAGCCGGCAAGGGGACGGCGGCGACAACTGAGGCTCTTATATCTTTTCTTTCCGGCGGCTCCATCGGTACGGGTACGGCTGCAGACCAGGGTGGGGAGGCTCGCGAGTCGACTGGCTCTGGCGGAGGAGGGGAAGGAGCGGCTGAAGGAGC
>CALETX010000067.1 GCA_937920455.1 uncultured bacterium | reverse complement strand
AACAACCTCACTTCACCCAATAATCACAGGGTGAAAACATAATCGGTCTGCCCAAATGCAAAATTTGGGATAAACGGGCTTGATTCAATGGTTGACTCCAACTCGTATCCGCAAATGTTCTTTTACATTCAGGTGAGTCGCTAGTCGCAAGACGATCCAGCGTCACGGGGCAGATAAGCATCATTTTGTTCATCGCTGTTAGCTCAGTCCCGTTCATAATCGAGTCCATGGTCGCGAGGCCTTCTGTACTTCCCCATGATCGCCACCCTCGCCCGTATCGAAGTCCACGAAGGTGACGACGAATGCCGCGACGTTCTTTCTGAGCCACATGGCCGATTATCCATTCGGTCAAACCTTCAAGCGCGAAGTTCTCTATCATTGCCGAGCCATCGCCATGTTGCTCCATGATCCAGCGAAACGGCGTGACTTCTGACACCGAATGCTTTGCTGGTTGTGGGCTAGTTGGCTTGTGCGCCCAGCAGGATACTTTCGGTGCCCGGCGTATGGAAGATTCCAGCGACGCAAGCCGTGAGAAGACAGGCGAGAATAGCCGCGGCAAGGGCGCGCGGCCCGACTGACGAGATGTCCTTAATGCGTTCTGGCGCAAGTGCTGCCGTTCCACCCGCGAATATGGCCAGGGACGCCACATGGGCAAATCCGCAGAGCGCATAGACAGCCAGAAGGGCAGAGCGGCCTGGATGGGCTAGAGCGTCAGACGCAAGGAGCGATGCCAGGTCCTGATAGGCTGTCATTTCTGTTACTATCGTTCTTTCGCCAATTATCCTCGAAATGGCAGCCACATCCTCTGCGGGCACGCCGATGACGAACGTCAAAGGTCTGAAGGCGTAGCCGAGCAGGTTGCGGAGGGACCATTCGAATGTCCATCCGAAGGCGGCATTGAGCATTCCGCCTGTGGCGGAAATCACAAGGTCGAATAGCGCTACTATGCCGAGGAAAGCCAACAGCATGGCTATGATGCCGCCGACGAGTTTCAGACCGGCCATGGCTCCGTTGATTACAGCCTCTATGAGGCTTGACTCACGCTGGTAGCAGGGCTTGGCTTCTCGGCCTAGTGTGAGTGGCTTCTCGGTTTCAGGAACAGCGAGCTTGGCCATGAGCACTGCTGCAGGGGCGGAAAGTAAGGACGCGGATACAAGATGGCCTGCGATCATTGGAAAGGTCGGCCGGAGGATGACCGAATAGAATCCGAGGACGCTTGATGCTATGGTTGCCATCCCGGCCGTAAGGAGAGTGGCAAGTTCGGATCGCGTCATGTTGGCGAGGTAGGGTCGGATGGCGGTGGCTGATTCTATGCCGACGAAGATATTGCTTGAGGCAGCGAGGGCTTCCGCGCCGCTTATGCGCATGAGTCTGACGAACATCCTCGCAAACTGGCGGATGAGCCAGGGCATGAATCCCACGTAATAAAGAGCGCTCATGAGAGACGAGAAGAATACGATCGTGGGCAGAGCCTGGAAGACAAGGAAGAAGCCGAGCGATTCTTCGCCGGTTGCGCTTCGCGCTCCGGGCGGCAGAGCGAGCCGTCCGAAGAGAAAGCGGCTGCCTTCACCTGCGCATGACATTACGGCGAACACGAGGTCGTTCAACCGGACGAAAGCTGAACGTCCAGCAGGAAAGATGAAGAGGAGCAGCGCCACGACGAACTGAATGGCAAGGCTGCCCCAGATCACACGCCCAGGAAGAGGGCGTCTGAAACCTGACATGGCCCATGCAACGGCCATCAGTACCGGCACGCCGATTGCGCTGATAATATTGTATGTTAACCAGGGCATCAACCGTTCAACCCGAACCGAGGTCGTGCACCTGCGGCGGAGGAGGTTGGGGAGGAGTTATCAATGGGCCAATCTTCTCCTGGCTGTCCAACGGCTTCCATTTTCCCTGGGTCTGTATCCAGTTGTTAAGTTCGATGTTCATGGCATTTACGCCTTTCAGACAAGCAATTTCGGAGAAGATTGTCTCCACGAGAGTAGGTGTGAGACTTTCGGTGACTCCTGCTATTCGGTAAAGATCGCCTCTGATCCAGACGCGGCCGTTAACGCTGCGGAAGGAAAGGCGGCCCAGGTCAATCCAATGACGAATCAGAACCTTTCGGATTTCCCTGTTAAGTTCAAGATCTGCCTGGCTCATGGCGTTCAATCTTCCATTGGGCCGACAAGTCCTTCGACTTTTTCGAAAAGGGTGCTCACGTCAAAAGGTTTATAAATGATATCGGTGCTGCCATCGGCGAACTCGCGTTTCCATATCTGGACCAGATCGTCGGACTTGGCAGTGAACGACGCTGGGTATGCGGTTACAAAGAGCACTGGAATTTTCTTGAAAGAGCGCAGTTCCTTGTAAATTTCAAAGCCGTTCTTCTTGGGCATCCGGATGTCGAGCAGGGCAAGACCCACATCGTCGTGTTCGCGCAAAGCTTTGAGGCCTTCTTCAGCGTCTGAGAAAACCAACAGCTCATATCCATGACTCTTGAGCACCTGTTCCAGGCACTTGAGAACTGAAGGCTCATCGTCAATGGATATGATCTTCATGCCTTTTTTCATCTTGTGTGCGTCCTCCTCTGCAGATCACGAAAGCTCATCAATCGAGAAAATCATCATCGGCAAACAAATCCGCTTTTTCGGAGCGGTCTTTTCTGTATGGGGGCGGGCTGATGATGACCTGCCCTTGTGAATCGTTTTCTTCTTTATGCGCCTCCGGCCATATTCCCGACCACAATCCACCGAACATCCGGGCACTCTCTTCCATCATGACCATACGATATTCATTTCCGGCAGTAATGTACAGAAAAAATGCGATTACAATGAGAGTCCATTTTCTGGGAGAGGAGAGGAATCCATAAATGCCGAAGACGATCGCCATTGCCTTCCCGATGCGGGCCGCTATCCTTGTTGCTGTCAGGCGTCCTAGCTTTGGCGTCAGAGCTGCTCGCAGTATTCTACCGCCATCCATGGGGAAGGCTGGCATCAGATTGAACAGGCACAGGGCGATGTTGATCACCCCCAGCCATTGGATGACGTTGAAATAAAAGGGGAAAACCCTGGCCAGGGGCATATGCGCTGCGCCCCACACTGCTCCCAGACCCAGCGTAAGGCTCAGCGCAGGACCAGCGGCTGCCATAAGAAACTCGTCGAGCGGCCGCCGAGGTATTTGCTCCATACGTGCGGCCCCGCCCATGAACATTAATGTTATTTCCCTCACCCGGCATCCTTTGTGTAAGGCGACAATCGAGTGAGCCAGTTCATGCAGGATGATGCTGATAAGGAGCCCCAATGCCACGATGGGTCCATAAAAGGTTCCGTAATCCTGAACGAACATGAGAAGCAGGATCACGAGAGAAATATCCAACCTGATGGGTATGCCCCATATCTTCGCTATTCTGATTCTCAGTGGAAACATATTTGTTCGCTCCAAGCCCCCGTCAAACTACATTGTTCCGATTCTGAAAGCTAACTAATTTGCAAGTGCCGGACTCAAAACCTGATAGACGGTGACATTGCCATTTTGGCGGCGATCAGTGATTTGTGTTCTGTGTTGAGTATTTTGCGAGTGGTTTGGTATGATGATTGGAGAACATGACTGGTGGGGGGTGGAGCTGCTGTGAAAATGATATTCATCCTCGAAACCATTGCATCAATCGGGTTGACAGCGGCGATTGCAGGCGGAGACGTCTCGATGAG
>CALETX010000066.1 GCA_937920455.1 uncultured bacterium | reverse complement strand
GAGGATGGGAGGGTCCAGCCTGGATATGTGGGATGGAATGCAAGGCGGTTTTATCAGCGTCTTCAGGCGCTTATGGCCAAGCACAAGCTTGTTCCAAACGGTCATGGGGGGCATTCCACCCAGGCTTATCTGCTTGTTGCCATGCCCTGGATGGACGCTGTGCTGGATGGCGAGCTGAACTTCAACATAGACGTCTCGGACCGAGATTGGATTGACTACTATCCGATCGCCAGGATGCGGTCAATGTCGTCTCCGCACAACTGGGGCGTGCCGATATGCTGGATGGGGCATCTGGACTCGCGCGACAATAACAAAACCATGCTTGCTCAAATAAAGCGGGCTGAATATTTGTGGCTGCACGACTCGTGGAAAAATCCCTACGGTGGCGGTGGCCCACGCACGGTTATGCCCGACAGCATTCTGGACTTCGGCCTCAATGGCGACGCGACAGCGTATCATCCCTACTGGCGGAATCCTTATGTGACGTCGTCTGATAAGGATCTGATCGTTTCGCTGTGGAGGATAGCAGATCAGGACGACACTGATATGCGCATGAACCAGTGTCCTCAGACTGTGGACAGAGTCCTCATCGGAGTCTTCAACTATAACAGAACTCTTACCAAGCCCGTCGAACTGAAGGTTGATCTGGCTGCGCTCGGACTGAAAGGGGATGGTTTCGTTGTTACGGCCCGCGAGCTTTACGGACCGGAGAGTGGCGAAAGCGCGTATTTCTCCTCCTCGGCTGTCGGCTGCAGCATTATATCGGGCATGTTCGGGATGGAGTGCAGGTTTGATCCTGCCTCAGGCAGGCTTATTCTGCCGGCATTGCCGCCGCATCGGGGACGGTACGTGGGCATAAGCAAGCACGCTGTTGCAGATGAGACCAGATTTCTGGAGACTCTGAAAAGACTTGCAGCGTCCGTTGGAGCAACGGAACCTTTTGAGATCCCTCCGGCGGTTGTGAATTGGGGAGGTGTGTCGGCAGGAGCAAAGTTTTACGAGCCTGGCAAGGCTCACGGCGCAAGCTGCAAGATCGAATCGGTACGGGTTGGGGCATGGGTTCAGCCTGACAGAACATTGTTATGTGTGCTCAATGATGCGGACAAACCTGTTGACGCCGAAATCGCACTGGATCTTGATATGCTGAACCTGACGCCAAGGCTCGTATGGCAGGAGTTCATTCGTGTGCGAGACTTTGGCAGTCCTGCCGAAGGAGCGTCGCTTAATTTCCACAAGAGGATGCTGAATGTCAAGGGAGTGCATCCAAAGGCTCTTCGTTTGATCGGCATTCGAAGATACTGATACAGGGAAAACGCAGGCAAGCGAGATCGCGGATTCGTGCGCATGCCGAGCCAGCCTGTGAGACAATACAAGCAGCCAGCAATTGAAATGACTCTTCTGTTGCCAGCAGAGAAGGGATGCGCTCCGGGCTGCTGTCATTGTCGGCCATAGCTGTGGTGGATCGTGGAAATGATGCATGCGATTAAAAGGTCAGGATATGATGGCGATGGGTTGTTAGAGACGGCGCTATGCTGTCTTCTCCTTTCATGTGCTTTGACTTCTGCTGCACCGGAAAAGCTCAAATCGGCTTTTTGGGAACCATACTGCTATGATGTAGATACGACCGCATTGTTTCATTTCGACGGCGGTGGAGAATTGCCAGCAGAAGAGGGCGATTTATTCTCTTTGGGAGAGGCAAGTCCTTCGGAGGGTCTGCAACGTGGATCTGCAGCGCCTGATGCTGTTCCGATGGGTGCGCCAATGCCGCTGGTGGGTGCATGTGGCATTGATCCTGAAGGAGGGAGATTCGGTGGATCTCTGAAGTTCGACGGGAAAGATGGCAAGATCGGCGGTGACCTGCCGGCAGGGCCTAAAACGATAGAGTTTTGGGCATGTTTGGACAAGTTGCCTTTGGAAAAGGCTGTTGTGCTGTCTGTGGTGCCGACCAAAAAAGCAGTAAAAGATCTAATCGAACTGTGGGTGGAGCAAAATGGTCGTCTGAAACTGCTTTGGGGCGGCATTACCTTCGATGTTGACACCGAAAAATGGACACCTGGAATATGGCGGCATTATGCGCTCCTGTGGGATGGAAGATCCCGGGCAGATCTGTTGATCAATGGCAGATCCGCTCCACTGGAAGGCAAACTGGATCCGGCATTTGGATCTCAGCATGTGCGATATTTTGTCGGTAATAATTCGGATGGAACGGCTGGTCTCTGTGGAAGGATAGACGAGCTGCGGTGTTCCAAGACACTGCGCGAGTACTATGAATGGAATCTAACGTGGGTTGACGCAAAAGGTGAAAGGCCAAGGCTCTCAGATTGGCCCTATTTTCGGGACGGCGGCGACTTGTTGCTGTACCTGGATTTCAATCGCCACCTTTCGCCGGCAGCCTCTCCGGAAAAATTCTCATCCCCTGTTTTCGACCCTGAGGCGCAGGCCAGAGAGGACGAGCTGCAGCCCGAAAAAGCAAGGCGTCTTTTTACGGAGGGTGTTGAGCGCGAGGCGCTGGTGCTTTCCAAGAACGGTCTTGCCGCAGTGTATCGCGGGAAGGGGTTTGCGTTCCCGCGCAGCGGAACAATTGCGTTCTGGGTCAGGCCGCTGAACTGGAACAACTACGTCAGGTGGAACCGCTTTGCCCCTTGGAGTATGAAGTTGGTGCCTGTATTTACTCTAATGGCCGGCGGCCGCACTGCTGCGTCTTTCTTGCTTGTTCAGACGCCTGACGAGGATAATTGCGCATATCCGGTTGATTTGAACCCTGGCTCATGGACTCACATCTGCGTTGCATGGGACGCTCAGACGACTGTGTACTATCTGAACGGCGTCAGGTGGCTTCATAGTGGCTCCTGGCAATGGCGATTCACTCCGTGGCAACCATCGGAGGAACTGACTTTAATTTTGGGCCGCGACGAGTCGACGTGTGCGCTGGACGACTTTAGGATTTATTCGAGGATGCTTTCTCCGACGGAGATTGGCAATCTGTACGCGATGTTCGACCGTCGCAAGGAATTGCGCAAGTTGCCGCCGATAGATGTGGTTGTAAGCTACAACGGCGTAGCCGGCAGGGTTGCTTTTGACGCATACTTGCTAGATCCGAACCATGCGCAGGTTTCTTCGCTCTCTGCGGTAGTGTGGGATTGTGTTGATAGCAGGGCGATAGGGCAGAAGGACTTCAAGTGCGGCGATATGTCTCGCGTCAGCGGGACTGTGGTAACCGAGAAAATGAAGTTTCACTCGTATGAAATGCGGTTCGAAGCCAAAGACGAAGAAGGACGCCCTCTCTTTCAAATAGCCGAGAAGTTCCAGAGGGAGCAGCCGCCGTGGTGGGGCAACAAGATAGGTATCAGTGACAGAGTCATGCCCGATTGGGACCCGCTGAGGGCTGATGGAAAGAGAATTTTCCTTTCGCAGCGTACAGTAGAGTTTTCGGACTCTGGCCTTCCAGAACGGATTGTCTCCGCTGGAGTTGATTTGTTAGCGGCGCCGCTGGCACTGCTGGTGACTGATGGCAAGGAACAAACATCCACAATGAGGCCATGCGCCGGCGCTTTTGCCGTCCGACGATGCAGCGAAGTTAAAGCTGAGTTCGCTGGCATGAGCGAAGGGGATGGAATAGTGGCGGCTGTGGATGGGTACGTTGAGTTTGACGGCATGATGTGGTTTAGCGTTGCTTTGAAGCCGACTGCGGGACCGGTTGTATTGCGGGGGCTGGCGCTTGAAATCCCATATTTGAGCGTTGCCTCCACATTTGTTCATTGGTGGAGTGGTAATCATGGATTTCGGGATCCGCGGGTTGTGCATATAGGTGCTCTGCCTCCTGGAGAGGGAGTTGCTTTCTCGAGCACGGACCCGCGGGTTTCGCGTTATCATCGTCTCAGGGGGAGCTTCATTCCTTATGTCATGTTGTGTGGAGACAGGTGCGGCATGGCATGGTTTGCGGAAAACGACAAAGGGTGGACTCAAAGCACCAACACTCCTGCTGTTGTTCTGGAACGGCGCAAGGACGCGGTCGTCTTGCGGCTCAATATCATAACCGAGCCTGTCACGATTGAGGGAGAGAGGATTTTTCAATTTGGACTGCAGCCGATACCTGTGAGGAGGCTTCGTGATGGCTGGCGTGCAACGCCCAACTGGGGTGTGTTTCCGGACAGTTTCTGCGGATTCAATCTGAAGGGCGGTTCAGCAACCGATTTCTTCAGGCATCCAGAGAACATGGATTGGGATGCGGTGGCAAAGCGGTTCGGAGAGCGGCCACGTGAAATGGAACGCGAATTTGTGGTGGGGTTCAAGAAGGCTTACGGCCGGGATCCTATGCCTCACGAGACGATAGTGTATGGTCTTTACTATGATCTCCGACGGATTGACGCGTTTCCAGCGCATACACGCGAATGGGGCGATATGTGGCCTACTGCACGTTTTTCTCCGGAGATAGTGGATTACTGTGTTTGGATATGGGATGAATGGCTCAGCCGTGGCCTTGCGAAGGGCGTTTACATGGATGATTGTTACAACGCGCCTTTAGATAGTCTCGATTCAGGAGTGGCCTACACTTTGCCGGATGGTTATGTGCAGCCAGGTGTGCAATGGTTAGGGCAGAGAGAGATGTTGAAAAGATTCAGACAGGCATCCTGGGATCGTGGCATAGTGCCGCACATGTGCGCGCACACCACGCATACTTACTTCATTCCGTACCATTCATTTTTTGACACCATTCTCGACGGAGAGGATTTTTACCAGCATCCGCAGGAAAAAAGAGACTTCATGGATAGCTGGTCGCCGGACCGCCTCAGGTTCATGCATCCTGAAAAATGGGGCCCGGTCAGCACGTGGCTGGGCTGGACCGAGGGTGGCACACCCTTCGGCAAATATCCAACGTGGACCTTCCGGCACAATCGCGCTTATGCAGGCGCATTGCTGGTGCACGATCTGCTTTGGACAGTGGGTCTTGGCAATTACGTCACGGGTCTGCACCATGAATGGGTCATTCGTTCCAGGATACGGGTGGACGAGTCCATCAGGTTCATTCCGTACTGGGAAAGTGGGGGAGCGGTACGCCACGATCATGACGGCCTCTATGTGAGCGCATGGGTGCGACCCGACTGGTGCGCTATTGCGCTGGCTAACTGGACCACCAATAGACTCAATGCCGTGCTCCATCTGGATCTTCAGACGATGGGATTTGCGGGAGCTGATACTGCAAGGATAAAAGCAAGAGACGTTGATCCGTATCTGCTGACATATTTTGATGACGACGTCTCTGTCTCTAAGAAACCCTCAGTGCAGGACATGGATACGTCCATTGAGGACTACGATGATGTCATCGAACTGGAGGAAAAGCCGACTCTTGAGCAAAGGCGGGCGGCGGATCCGGACGGATTCTGGGAATGGGGGAATGGAGTCTTGAAATGCGCGGTCAGAGCCCACGATTTCAGGCTCTTCGAGCTCAGCAAGTGAACGGATAGTTATTCCAGGTCCATATCTTCGAGCAACTGGTCCGTGTTGCCGGGAGTTTCGCTGCCGAGGAGCGAATCGGCAGTATCCATGCCTGGGCCGGCTGTCTTGGCGTGAAACCTGATCCAACCCCACATATCCGGCTCCAGACGCGCTTCAGAGGGAATATCCGCAACAGTCAGGTTCTGCCTGTTGGCCCAATAGAGGCGACGAACTGTCGTACCGCCGTCGGCGTCGGCCTGCAGGATGCCCCAATCCATCTTGGCCCTGAGTCCGTGCCGGGGTTGGAGTCGCAGTTCTGAGAGAGGGATGCGAGCCTCGGCGAGGGCAAGGAACATACATCGCATCCCCTTTTTTTGGTGTTTGTGAAGAGTTTTGGTTTAAGGTTTATGGAGGGAGTTTTCCAGGAAGACAGGCGGCAACAGGCCGATAGTTGGGTGGATTGAGGGATTGCGTTTACGGATGATTTCCATAACCCATCCTTACCCAAACATTTTATCCTGATAAGGGGGATACCATGTACCTTCCGTGTTCCACGCGCGGCGCAAGATTTGTTTGACATGGTTGTGATGGTTGATTAGAGTGACATGCTTTTTTGAGGATCCGAGGGTGGAATGAAGACAACGATGGTTAAAGAAAAAGACGTGCAGCGCAAATGGTACATTGTTGATGCGGACGGCCAGACGCTGGGCCGTCTAGCCGTACGCATTGCGCGGGTATTGCGTGGAAAGCACAAGCGGGCATTCACACCTCATGTTGACATGGGCGATTTTGTGATCGTCACCAATGCTTCGCGCGTTCGGCTAAGCGGCAACAAGGAGCAGCAGAAGATATACCAGCGCTATAGCGGGCACAGGGGCGGTCTGAAAGAGATGCCCGCGTCGGTTTTGCGCGCAAGACATCCGGAAAGGATGATACTTTTGGCAGTGAAGAGAATGCTTGCGAAAAACCGGATGCGGCGCGCGCACATGAAGCGTCTGAAGGTTTATGCCGGAACCACGCATCCTCATGTGGCTCAAAGTCCGGCAGCTTTGCCTTAGGAGGAGAAGCAGCGTCATGGATCAAAACGAAAGCGCAGGTACTGAGATCAAGGCGTCTGAAGCCACCGGCAGGCGCAAGACGAGCGTTGCCAGGGCGCGTTTGGTGCCCGGTACGGGTATGTGGATGGTGAACAGAAGAGGTCTTAGCGACTACTTCAAACGGGAGGCGTTGCTCATCTACATTGAGCAGCCGCTGCGATTGGTGAACGCTGCAGGGAAGTATGACGTCATCGCCACCGTGAAGGGCGGCGGTCTGTCAGGCCAGGCAGGGGCTTTGCGCCATGCAATTGCCCGTGCACTGGTTGCTGCTGATCCTTCAGCCAGAGAGGTTCTACGCAGCAGCGGGTGTCTCACACGAGATCCTCGTATGAAGGAACGCAAGAAATCCGGTCAGCCTGGCGCCCGCAAGCGGTTCCAGTTCTCGAAACGTTAGTGAGCTTTGTTCTATCGGGAAGCCGGCGGTTAGTCCAGAAGCGGCGAGATAAGATGCCGGAGTTCTTCTTTTACATTCCGCGCAAAATATCGTTCTACGCGTGCGTCCTGAGCCCTCAACACTGCTTCTCGTAACGGACCGTGTCGGGCCAGGGCGCCGATCATTTCAGCGATTTCAGGCCACCGTTTCTCGCGCACGAGTACTCCGGCGCCGTCCATGGTTTCGGGAACCGCGGCGGCGGCGTATGCAATCACCGGGACGCCGTGCATCATGCTTTCGAG
>CALETX010000065.1 GCA_937920455.1 uncultured bacterium | reverse complement strand
TCATCGGGCTGATTTCAATGCCGTTCACGGTGTTGCAGTCCTGCTCGACAACAATCACATCGTGCGCCACATCAACAAGCTTGCGCGTCAAATAGCCCGCGTCAGCCGTCTTGAGCGCCGTGTCGGCAAGGCCCTTCCTGGCGCCATGCGTGCTTATGAAGTATTCAAGCACGCTAAGCCCCTCCCTGAAATTGGCAGTGATCGGCCGCTCAATGATCTCACCCGACGGCTTCGCCATCAGACCGCGCATGCCGGCAAGCTGTCTTATCTGCTGACGGCTCCCGCGTGCCTTGGAATCAACCATCATGTAAACAGGATTTATCTCGGCGCTGCCGCGGTTTTCCTCAAGCGCCCGATACATCACGTCCGAAATCCTCTCCGTGGCCTGCGTCCAGATATCAACTATCTTGTTGTAGCGCTCGCCATCGGTTATGATTCCCTGTTGATATTGACGCTCAACCTCCTTCACCTGCTTTCGTGCAGCTTCTATAATCGCCGGCTTTTCAGCCGGAACTATGAGATCATCCATGCCTATCGAAACACCTGCCAGGGTCGCGTGCTCAAAGCCCAGATTCTTCAAAGCATCAAGCACCTCCACCACCTTTGCGTGGCCCACCTTCCTGTGGCACTGCCAGATCATCTGGCCAAGGAAAGACTTGTCCACAGTACGGTTCACGAAACCCAACGCCGCTGGCCATATCTCATTGAACAAAACCCTCCCCACAGTGGTCACAAGAATCTTGTCACGTGGGTTGCCAAACACCGTATCCCGCTGATAGTCAGGATTGCGGTACCGTATCAGATCATGCAGGCCTAACGCACCCTCATCCCGAGCAATGTGCACTTCATCAACCCCGCCCAGAAGCGGCAGATGCTCCTTCTCGAGACGGGCCTTTTCCTTCCCCCTGTCCAAAGGATTCAGCGACGTCAAGTAGTAAATTCCCAACGTAATATCCTGCGTGGGCGTCATCACCGACTTGCCGCTCGACGGGGAAAAGATGTTGTTCGTCGAAATCATTATCAGCTTCGACTCCAGCTGAGCCTCAACGGAAAGCGGCACGTGAACAGCCATCTGATCGCCGTCAAAATCGGCGTTGAACGCCGTGCACACCAGCGGATGAATCTGAATGGCCTCCCCTTCAATCAGAACCGGCTCAAAAGACTGGATGCTCAGTCGGTGCAGCGTCGGCGCGCGGTTTAGCATCACCGTGTGCCCGCGCGTAACCTCATCCAGAATGTCCCACACTTCATCGGCCTCGCGTTCGATCATCTTCTTCGCGCTGCGGACAGTATGAACGACGCCCAGATCCTTAAGCCTCTTGATTATGAACGGCTCGAATAACACCAACGCCATCTTCTTCGGCAGTCCACATTGATGTAACTTCAATTCCGGACCGATCACGATAACCGAACGGCCGGAATAATCCACTCGCTTGCCCAGGAGATTCTGTCTGAAGCGCCCCGTCTTGCCTCTCAACATGTCGCTCAAAGACTTCAATGGCCGGTTCCCCGTACCGGTAACAGCCCTGCCGTGATGACCGTTGTCAAAGACAGCATCCACCGCCTCCTGGAGCATCCTCTTCTCGTTCCTTATGATCACGTCCGGGGTTTTCAACTGCAGAAGATTCTTCAGGCGGTTGTTCCGGTTGATAACCCTTCTATAAAGATCGTTAAGGTCAGAGGTAGCGAAACGCCCTCCCTCCAGCGGGACCAAAGGCCTGAGCTCAGGAGGAATAACCGGCAAAACCTCAAGAATCATCCATTCCGGCCTCGTCCCGGACCGGCGAAATCCCTCAATCACTTTCAAGCGTTTGGACAGCTTCTTCTTGGTCTGCTTGCTCCTCGTCCTGAGCATCTCTTCTTCGACCTCGGCCATGGCGCGATCAAGATCCAATCGCTGCAGCAGATCCCTCACCGCTTCCGCGCCCATCTTTGCCTCAAAAGCCTCTCCGTATTTGTCCTGTGCCTCACGATACTCCATCTCGCTCAAAAGCTGTTTTTCCCTCAGCGGCGTGTTCCCTGGATTGGTGACAAGATAGTCCTCGTAGTAAAGGACGCGCTCAAGGGCCGTCGTGGGAATGTCCAGCATAAGGCCTATCCGGCTCGGCGTGCACTTGAAGAACCAAATATGCGAAACAGGCACCGCCAGCTCTATATGACCCATCCGCTCGCGCCGGACGCGGGATACTGTAACCTCAACGCCGCACCTGTCGCAGATCACCCCCTTGTGCTTTATCCGCTTGTACTTCCCGCAACTGCACTCCCAGTCCCTCGTCGGGCCGAATATCCGCTCGCAGAAAAGCCCGCCGCGCTCAGGCTTGAAAGTCCTGTAGTTAATCGTCTCCGGATTCTTTACCTCGCCACGGCTCCATGAACGAATAGTTTCGGGAGAAGCCAGCGTAATGCTCAGACAATCAAAATGATCAACGTCCGACAGCATGGCAACTTCTCTTGTTTCATTATCGCTCACAGCACGCCTCCCACAGTCACAAATCCGGCCAAAAAGCTAATCGTTCTTTGCCAGCTTGTTCATCTCCACGTTCAAGCAAAGACCACGCAACTCATGAACAAGCACGCTGAACGATTCCGGAACGCCGGCCTCAAGCGTGTTCTCACCCTTAACAATAGACTCGTAAATCCTCGTCCTTCCAGCCACGTCATCACTCTTGACCGTCAGCAGCTCCTGCAGCGCGTATGCCGCACCGTAGGCCTCCAAAGCCCAAACCTCCATCTCACCGAATCTCTGCCCGCCATACTGGGCTTTCCCGCCCAACGGCTGCTGCGTAACAAGCGAATACGGACCAACCGCTCTCGCGTGAATCTTGTCGCTGACCAGATGATGCAGCTTCATCATGTAAATCTGACCGACGACCACCCTCTGCGAAAACGGCTCACCAGTCCGCCCGTCCCGCAACACCATCTTGCCGTCATCAGGCAAACCCGCTTTCGAAAGATACTCTCTGATCGGCTTTTCGGAAATCCCGTCAAACACCGGACTGATCATCTCCATCCCGAGGATCTTGCACGCCGCCCCCAAATGGGTTTCGAGCAACTGCCCAAGATTCATTCGCGAAGGCACACCCAGAGGGTTGAGCACAATGTCAACAGACGTGCCGTCCGGCAGGAAAGGCATCTCGCACTCAGGAACTATCTTGGAAACAACCCCCTTGTTGCCATGCCGACCCGCCAGCTTGTCGCCTACCGCCAGCTTCTTCTTGGTGGCAATGTAAACACGCACCTGCTTGATGATGCCCGAGTCAATGTCATCTCCGCTTTCTATCCTGTCCAGCCCGCGTTCATACTCCATATCCAATTCCGCAAACCGCGGACGAAAATCGTCAATTATCTCGTCTATCTTTATCTGGATGGGGCTGCTCTCTATCTCTATGCTGTCATATGCGGCGGCCATGCGCCTCAACAAAGTCTTCGTTATCTTCCTGTTGGCAGGAATGATGATCTCGCCAGCCTGCGTATCAACCACATCAAGCGGA
>CALETX010000064.1 GCA_937920455.1 uncultured bacterium | reverse complement strand
GCTCCCAAAAAGGGAGAGGGTTAACACATGGCGCGACCAAGCCGCAGAAAAGACCCCGGCGCTTTGGAACTGCAGATGACGCCAATGATTGACGTCGTCTTCCAGTTGCTGATTTTCTTTATCGTTACTCTTAAAACTCCTGATATCACGGCCCACCTTGATATATTCCGCCCGGCTGCGGGCTCTCCTCCCGATACGACAACCGAGCCGCCCAAGATGATCCAAATCAAGATATTCAGAGGTGCCCTGGTCATGAACGACAGGAATGTTACCATCGAAACGCTTGGATCGGTGCTGATGAAGCTGGCTGAGTTGAGCAAAACACAGACGATTATGATCGTTTGCGCAAGGGATTCGGAGCATGACACGCTTATCAGGGTTCTCGATCTTTGCGCGCGAGCGGGCCTGTCAAACCTTTCTGTTTCCAGCATGAATTGAGGAGGCTATTGTGGACTGGAGAGTTCGCCGGATAATAGACAATCTCTGGGGCCCCACCGGATCAATAATCTATCACATTGTCCTCGTTACACTTGTGTTCATGTTCTTCAAAATGCAAAAAAGAGTGGAAGAACCCGCCGTCGAGGTGATTGTCAAGGAGTTCGAAACCGTCGAAAAACTTGAAGACATCACTGAAGAGCTCGAGCAGATCCAGGATATACCGACTGTCGTTGATGCCGTGGCCCCGCCGACTGTATCGCTTGATCAGGAACCACCGCAGGTTGATGCCCTTACCGCAGGGGGGAGCGGTGTGGACATATCGGAGCTTAATCTGATGGAGGCCGTCTCGCCTGTAAGGTTCAAGGGCCTATATGCGAGCCGCTCTGCCGCAGGCCGGCAGGAGGCTTTGGGGAAATACGCCGGAGGGCTCGGCAATCAAACCGAATATGCGGTCAAAAAGGCGCTTGAGTGGCTCAAGAAGCATCAGGAGCCGGACGGTTCCTGGGGCCCTCACTACAAGGCAGCTATGACCGGCCTGGCCCTGCTGGCATTCCTTGCTCATGGCGAGACAACAGCTTCCGAGGAATACGGCCCAACCATACGCAACGCTCTTCGCTATCTCCTCAAAATCCAGAAACAGGGAGTGTTCTCAGCAGGCGGGCCATGGCACCATCCGTCTCAGATACGTTGCTATGAACACTCGATAGCCACCTATGCCATTTGTGAAGCCTACGGCCTTACCAGCATTCCTTTTCTGAAAGCTCCCATGGAGGATGCCGTGCAGGTCATTATTGACGGCCAACATGAGGGAGGAAGCTGGGATTACGGCTACGCAAAAGGTCCTGAAGCAAATATGGACGTTTCACTGGGCGGCTGGCATATCCAGGCACTGAAAGCGGCGTCAAGTGCTGGAGCTGAGAACGTCGGGCTGAAAGCTGCTCTTGAGAGCGCTATTCAGGGATTGAAAAGCCAGATTGACAGGGATTCCGGCGGCAAGTTCAGATACGGAACAAGGATTAAACGGCAGGGCGACAACGTAATGACCGGCGTCGCCGTTCTCTGCATGCAACTTGGCGGTCACGCTCTTGACGCAGAGGCGCGCGCTGGTATGAACGCTTTGGAAAAGATGGAGTTCAAATGGAGCAAGGGTCCGCAGGATCCTAGAGGTGTTGCGGATTGGCCATTCTACGCATGGTACTATATAACCCAGGCCAGATTTCACCAGGGCGGGAAGACATGGGTAGCATGGAACAAACAGTTTGCGCCTGTCCTGTGCGCGATGCAGAATCCAGATGGAAGCTGGTGTCCTGCTCCAGAATCCTCCGAACATCAGTTCGGTCCCGTGTACATGACGTCGCTCGGATGTCTCATGTTGGAAGTGTATTACAGATTTCTGCCAACGTACAAGCCGATAGAGGTTGGCATCGCATCCGGTCCCGAAAAGCCGGAGAAAGGCGAAGATGAAATCGTCATCAGATTTGAGTAGGCGCCGCATAATGAGAATCACTTCAACTGTCTCAATGGCTTTCCTTCTGATAGCGACAGGAGGATTCGCGGAGACGTATCCTGACGTCCCTCTGCAGAACGGTTCCGCGCCGGAATTCATGGCCATTGCCACGGAACCTTTCACCCTAAAACCCGCGTATCTGCTGTTTGATGGCAACGTAAAAAACGGCTACAGCCGTGTGTACGTCTGGTCTCCCGGCGACGCTAAATACGGGAGCCCAGTGCCTCTTGTGGCATCTGACCAAAAATTCCCGCGAATAGAATTCGAGAGAACTCATGAACAGGGTAAATCGCTCGTTTCATGGACGATTGGATACGAGATACGCGAACACAGCGGCGGCGGTTCGTATTTCGACTATGTCACCGGCAAAACAGTGGAACGAGAAGCAAAAAAAATCACTGTCGCGCAGTTTCCCTTCACTGTGGACTACAAACTTGCCGACACCCGTTCAGCGGCTTCTGTATCCAAAACTTATCCTCTCGACATGACTATTTCGGGCGTAGTAAACGGCGGCGGCAGCAAAACCAACCTTCCGCCAACCCTTGTGCCATGGACCCAGTTGCGCTTTGATCTCGCTGTCACGCCATCACCTTCTGACAAGAAAGGCGGCACTCTGACATTCGTGGGCAAACTCTATTGGGGAGGGCATCCCTGTACGATACGATCTCTGCCTAAGACTGCCGAGTTTTATCTCAAGATCGAGCCGTTCCGTGAAGAACCGATTTTTGCGGACACAATTGATCCAACTGTCGCGTTCGGTGCAGGGCACACCGTGGAGGCGCAGTTTGGATGGTATGACTTCTCATGCAAATTTAAATGCGATGGAATCAAAGATCCAACCGTCAGCCGGCGGGAAACACCATACGCTTTTGCGCCGCCGGCACCACCCGGCATCTGAATAAAACAGGGAGCCCACGTGAACATGCCAAACGACTTTCACATGAACAGCCTTGAGCGATGGACCTACCGTGACGCCGTTGACCTCTATTACGTCAAAGAATGGGCCGCAGGATTCTTCGACATATCCGAAAAAGGCGAAGTTGTCGTGCGGCCGCGAGGCGCCGATGATCCCACCGCGGTCAGCCTCATGGACATCGTGCGGGGCTTGAAGGCGCGTGGGCTCGACATGCCCGTTTTGTTGAGATTCGGCGATATTCTTGAAGCTCGTGTCGCTTCGATAAATGAGCTTTTCCGCAAGGTCATGCGGGAAAGCGGCTATCGAGGTGGCTTTCTGGGGGTGTACCCGATCAAGGTAAACCAACAAGAACATGTTGTGCAGGAAATCGTCTCCTTCGGGAAACGCTACCATCATGGGCTGGAGGTAGGCAGCAAGGCCGAACTGATAGCAGCCATGGCTTACATGGAAGACCCCGACGCTCTACTGGTTTGCAACGGTTACAAAGATGAGGAATTCATCCGTCTGGCGCTTTATGCCCACAAGATGGGCCTGAAAGTGTTTATTGTTGTGGAAATGCCGAATGAAATCTCATGCATTCTTGACATTGCCCGGGAGTTAAAAGTGATTCCCAGACTTGGCATCCGCGCAAAACTCTCGAGTAGGGCCGCCGGTCACTGGTCCGATTCCGGCGGCGACAGGAGTGTGTTCGGCCTGACCACATCTGAGACAATTGACGCGGTGGACAAGCTGAAACAGCTTGGCATGTTATCCTCACTGCAAATGCTGCATTACCATATCGGCTCGCAGATATCCAACATACGCCACATCGGGGCCGCTGTTCAGGAGGCGTGCCGGATATATGTTGACCTTGCTCGAGAGGGCGCCAAGATGGAATATCTCGATGTTGGCGGAGGACTCGCTGTTGATTACGACGGATCGCATACAAACTATCCCAGCAGCAGCAACTACACCACGGAGGAATACTGCGCCGATATTATAGACATCGTTATGAACATGATGGACGCCGCTGGCATCCCCCACCCCACTCTTGTGTCCGAGTCCGGCCGCGCAACAGTCGCGTACCACTCCGTGTTGCTCGTCAATATTCTGGACACAAGCAGAGTTGAAGCCCGAAGCATACCCGAAACACTGCCCGAGGACGCTCCGGAATGCCTGCATGAACTGATGCATCTGATGACGAGCATATCGTCAAAGAATCTTCAGGAGGTTTATCACGACGCAACTTATTACCGTGATGAGGCTCGCTCCCGGTTCATGCATGGAACGCTCACTCTGCGACAGCGCGCTCTGGCCGAAGAAATTTTCTGGAACATTATAACCAAACTGGCCAGGGAGTTGCGCACACAGAAATATGTGCCCGACGAACTCCAGAATATTGAATCCGCCATCGCCGATGTCTATTACGCCAACTTCAGCGTGTTCCAGTCCTTGCCCGACGCCTGGGCTATAGACCAGCTCTTTCCTGTCATGCCCATTCACAGGCTCAACGAACGCCCAACCCGTCAGGCCATAATCTCTGACATCACCTGCGATTGCGATGGGAAGCTTGACAACTTCATTGACTTGCATGACGTAAGGCACACCATCCCTCTACACGAATATAAGGGTGACGACTACATAGTCGGAGTCTTCCTGGTCGGTGCTTACCAGGAGACTCTCGGCGATCTCCACAATCTGCTCGGAGACACAAATGTCGTGGGCGTTCGCATCGGTCGGGACGGACAGATCGAATTCACCCGCGAGATAGAGGGCGATTCTGTCGCAGATGTTCTGTCCTACGTGGAATACGACCCAAAGGAGTTGGCGAACCGGGTAAGACGCTCGGCAGAAGAGGCTGTACGAGCAGGCAGAATTACGCCCGAAGAAAGACGTATCATCATGGACGCCTACGAAGCCGGGCTTGGAGGTTATACATACTTTGAGCACTGAATCACGACGCATCCGCACATTCCTGGAAGTACCCGAGAGAATGCATCGCAGGAACGCTGCGCTCTTTGGAGTTCTGGAAGTGCCTTTTGAACAAACCGTAAGTTACGGCGGCGGTACCGCGCGTGGCCCGCAAGCAATCCTCAAGGCGTCGCATTATGTCGAGGAGTTTGACGGCCATTCAATCCCTGCCGAGGCTGGAATCTGGGTGGCTCCCCCCGTCAACACAAAAGGCAATACACCCGACGTTTTCGCCCGCATCCAGCGGAGTGTGACATCTCTGCTTGCCGAAAACAAGATACCCGTAATCCTTGGCGGAGAACATTCCATCACCGCACCGTGCGTAAAAGCTGTCTGTTCCAGGCACGGCACGGTCGGCGTGATACAGTTCGACGCTCACTCGGATCTAAGGATGAGCTATGAGGGTTCTAAGAACAGCCATGCATCTGTCATGAGAAGGGTGCTGGAAATGGGTTGCCCTATATTTCAGGTGGGGATCAGGGCTTTTTCGGCGGAGGATCCGTATGTGCGGCGACAGTATCATGTAAACAGTCTTGACGCCGACGCCATCAGAAAAGGTGGTGTGCCTGCACTTATGCTTCCCGCCGGCTTCCCGAAAAAGATTTATCTCACCTTTGATGTGGACGCATTCGACTCATCCCTCATGCCGGCCACCGGAACGCCAGAGCCAGGCGGACTTACATGGAACGAAACTGTTACTATCCTTGAAAGGGTTCTCAAGGGCCGCGAAGTCGTCGCCTTCGACATTGTCGAATTGGCGCCGATCAAAGGTCTGCACGCCCCTGATTTTGTTGCAGCTAAACTCGCTTATGTCATAATGGGAATGATTGTTGCCGCACGAGGCGCTACAAAAAAAGTGCAGTGTTGACATGCGATCAGCCACCTCCGATCAGGTCATGAGACTATTTATCGCAATTCTTCTGCCTGATGACGTTCGGGAAACTCTTGAGCGATTTCAACTCCGGCTCCGGAAAATCATGGATTCGGTGTCGTGGGTTTCCAGAGCCAACATGCACCTTTCTCTGTCATTCATTGGTGAACAACCTGCGGAAACTGCCGATACTCTCATGCCTGCCCTTGATCGCGTGGCGTCGTCCGTTAAGCCGTTTTACTTCCGTGTAAGCGGCACCGGTTTCTTCGGGCGGCCCGAGGCCCCACGCGTGATCTGGGCCGGCGTCCAATCTGATCCTGGACTTCGAATGCTGCACGAAAGCCTTACAAAAGAGTTGCGCAAACTGCACCTTCCTGTGGAAAGTCGCCCGTTTTCGCCGCATATAACACTTGGAAGGATAAGGAGGTGGCGTAAAGGCGACCGAATGCCTGACGTCTTTTCGCAGACAGACACCTTCGGAGGCCCTGTGCGAGTCACTGCGATCAACTTGATGAAGAGCACCTTGGATCCTGGGGGAGCGATCTACGAAAATCTTCATAGCTCCCTGCTGGCTGCCGGGCAGGAAATTGTCGTGAATGAAAATGCTTGAAAGAAAAAACCGGAATTTCGACGAGTTTCTAAAAGTGCTCAGAAGGCAGGGACGTCCCGCCTACTTGCCATTTTATGAGCATATTGCCAGTCCGACCTTCATTGCTAACCGCACGGGAACGAGATTCGATGATATGTCTCAGTCCGACCCAGGATACTGGGAAATATACGTCAGCTTCTGGCTTGGAATGGGATTTGACAATGTCCCGCTCGAGATACCGCTCAACTGCCCTCTCCCGGAACCTCACAGGAACACAGGAACAGTTTCTCTGGAAAGCGAATCACGCGTGGTTTTTCGGTCCATTGACGATGTCGAACGCTATCCATGGCCGTCCGATGCCGATCCCATAGATTTCAGGCCATTTGAAATTGTTGCGAAGCTGCTGCCCGACGGAGTCAAGATCGTTGGTGGCGCCGCCGGCGGCCCCTATGAATGGGCCTCAACTATGATGGGAACAGTAGGCATGTCCTATGCGATTGCCGACTGTCCGGTAATGGTTGAGAGAGTTTTTGAGCGCATTGGACGCCTCCATGAAAGTGCGCATAGGCAGCTTGCCACCATGGACGCTGTTGGTGCGCTACGTCAGGGAGATGATCTTGGGTTCAAGACCTCAACTTTTCTGCCGCCAGAACTCTTGCGGCAATATGTCTTCCCCATTTATCGCCGTCTGGCAGATGCAGCGCACAGCTCCGACAAACCGTTTATTCTCCATTCATGCGGCAATCTCTCACAAGTCTATGATGATTTGATCCACACATGCCGTATAGACGCCAAACACTCCTTCGAAGACGTCATCATGCCCGTCCCCGAATTCAAACAACGGTACGGACGTTCGGTCACCGCTCTTGGCGGTCTCGATGTTGATGCATTATGTCGTTTGTCACCGGAAGAGCTAAGGCGCTATACGCGTCGTATGATCGAGGAATGCTGGGCAGACGGATGGTGGGCGCTCGGAACCGGAAACTCGCTCACCAATTACCTTCCGGTCGAGAACTATTTGATTGTTCTGGAAGAGGGGATAAAGGCAGCCCTCTAATCACGGTCATAGC
>CALETX010000063.1 GCA_937920455.1 uncultured bacterium | reverse complement strand
TTTTACAGTCGGCTGACTCGATATGTCTCACCGTAAAAGACGGTTCCGGGCCGGGAGCTCGACTTCCTTAGCACCCCGCTGGCAGTCCAGATAGCCGTATTTGCCTAGAATTTGACCTCTTGGCAATGGAGTGCTTCCGTCTTAGAGAGTTTGCGCAAAACAGGATAATAAATACGCAAAAAGCCATAGACATAATCACCTGGGCTGTGGGAAAGTATGCTGTAAGGTTATAGAATATTGTCGCGCTGAGATAACAGAATGAGTGTACTTCAAAGTTCGATAAAAAGCTTGTAACTGGGTAGCCAGTCAACCAAAACCCCAACGCTAGTTGACAATGTTCACAAAGCAACTCATCAGTAGGCCGTCAGCAGCGCATGCGCCGCAGCAGGCTGACTGTTCTACTGGTGCGTGTCAGTCGTAATAAAAAAGGAAGCAAGAACATGAAGAATATAAGGTGCGTCGGAATGTTGCTGGCCATGTGCGCAATGACGGTTCAGGCGCGAGAGACGGTGGACTTGATGGGAGCGTGGGCGCTCAAGCCATCCGACGCAGCGAGCTTTGCCGAGCCGCCGGCGCCCCCATCGGAGATTTCCGAACATCCCGATGGCGACGGCTGGCGCTTGTTTCAGGCGCCGGGAGCGTTCGACGCCGGGGAACAGGGAGGCGCCTGGCTGACTCGGGAGTTTACTCTCCCCGGCGATCTCGGTCAGCGCGTCGTGTTATTGAAGTTTGACTCAGTGGTCTTCGGCCACCGGGTATTCGTCAACGGACAAGACTGCGGGTTCGGCTTCGGCGGTTATGCGCCCACGGAGTTCGATATTACCAAAGCGGCGCGGCCCGGCGTCAATCGCCTGCATCTGGCCGTGTCGAGTTGTTCCGCCAATCCGGGCGCGCGCGTCTGGCCGATGGATGGTTACAGATCGCAACAAGCTCTATGGGGAAACAAGGGACAACTCATTGGACTTTGGCAACGGGCGCGCGTGGAAGTTGCTCCGGCGGTATATGTGGCCGACGTATATGTACGCACGTCAGTCTCCAACATGACGCTGGCCGCCGAGGTGGAGCTGGTCAATACGACCGACGCGGAGCAAACGGGCATGCTGCGCATAGCAGCACACGAGGAGGAAAAACATGGCAGTCGAATGCCTGGGCGCGAAACTCGAGCATGGCCTGCGGTAGAACTTACGCTCAAGCCCGGCGAGCGCCGTGTGGTGAGCGCGGGCGGGGCCTGGCCGAATGCCCGGCTGTGGTGGCCGCATGATCCCCATCTTTACATGCTCAAGATGGAATGGAGCCCCAAGAGCCTTCCAGCTGATGTGGCTTTCGAGCGGTTTGGCTTCCGGGAATACACCGTGGACGGCATCCACCTAAAGTTGAACGGGCGCAAGTTGGTGATCAGAGGTGCCGCGATTACGCGCTACCACCGCATTTTCAGAAGCAAAGAAGAGGCGCGACGAGAGCTGGACGGGCATGCGTCGTTCTGGAACGCAAACGGCGCCCGGTTGCATTGTGACCCGATGGAGCAGTACATGCTCGACGCCGCCGATGAGAAAGGTTTTTTCCTGGTGATGCAGCCGCCAAATGCGGCAGGCGCTTCAGGTGAATCGCGGCGAGAGGTGTGGGCATCCGACGATGATCAGTGGCTTCGATACATGAAACTTTCCCGTAATCATCCTTCCATCGCCATTTGGTCTATTTGCAATGAAGGCACCTTCTGGGGTGGCGGCGGAGAAGCGGCTCCCTCATTGCCGTTCCTGATCGAACGCGGTAAGAAAATGCGATGTGTCGCGGCGGACGCCTTGATCACCTCCAGCCACGACACACCGCTCTACCGCCGCGGCGTTCTGGATTTCTTCGATGCCTCGACCGGCTGGTGCGCGGAGACGGATAATTTTCATCCCCGCCAGTGCAGACTCTGGCAATCCTATTTCTATAAGCCTGTGAACGAATACAAGAAGGACAAGCCGTGGGTGGACGACGAATGGGGTCATGCGAACTCTATCCATGCCGGCGCAAACTTTATTGGAGAAAGAAGCTACATTCACCGAGACAACGCGCCGGATGGCCGAAACTACTGGCAAACTATGGGCGATGCTATCGGCCTGTGGATGGCGATGATCGAGCACCGCCGACAGCCGTATTTTTGCACGGTGCTGGCGCTCGGAGACCTCTACTCCTACTGCGACATCGAAACGGGCAAGTATGTAGCCGATCAAGACATGATGAAGTGGGCCAATCAGGCCTGGGCCGCGCAGGCCGTGTTCCCGAAGGAGTATTACGGCGGCGCCTGGGCGGGCGCGGGCGAGACGTATCGGCGCGCGCTGATCGTCATGAACGACGTCTTTACCGATCTGAAGGGCGCTCTACGGTGGCGGGTGACGGACGCGGACGGCCGGGTATTGGATCGGGGAGAACTGCGGCTGAACGTGCCGTCGGCAACGCATCAGGAAGCGATCGTGACAAGCAAACTGCCGGCGTTGCCTCGCCCCACGGCCGCGAAGCTGCACTACGATTTGCTGGATTCCACCGGCCGTGTGGTGTTCGCCGACGCCCACGAGTTCGGGATTCTGCCCAGGCCGGATTGGAAAAGCGTCAAACCTGTAGTTGTTTGGCCGGCTGCCGGGTCGTTGGCCCGCCTCAAAAAGCCACCTTTCCGCTGGACGATCCAACCGACACTGCCGGATACCGCGACCGTCGTAGTCGTCCCACGAGGCGCAGAAATTGCTCCCCACCAATGGAACGAGCTGGAACAGTGGCTGGGCAAAGGCGGCTGCGCTCTGGTGTTGGCCGACACGGGGTTGCCCGTCACGTTCGGCGGCACGCAGACCCGCACCAGCGGCAAGGCCGCAGTCATTGCCCATGTGCGCGCCTCCGATCATCCGATTGTGCAGGATATGCCGGAGGCCGCTTTGCGATATTGGATGGGCGCGGCAGGCGACGTTTACAGTCCGCCATTAGAAACAAATATGCCGGACATGTCTGTCGCATCGCGCGCTCTGCGCAAGCCTCTGAGCGGAAACTTCCTGACCCTTCTGGATTCAAGCCTTGGCGCCGTATATCTGAACGAACCTGACCCGGGACTCAGTCAGGCTCCAATGTTCGAGGTGCGTTATGAAAAGGGCCGGGCCATTTTATGCACCATGCTCCTGGCAGAAGGCATGGCGCTGGATATTCCTGCTGCCAGCTGGCTCATGCGGGAATCGTTGGTTTATCTCCAAGATTCTTCTCGCCATATAGGCGAGGCACCCAGGCCAGCGGTTGTCGCTGGGATCCAGGCTCCCCGTCTGCGGATTGCGACCACCAAAAACTTGCAATCCGCTTCAGCCTATCTCATCAATGCGTCAAATCCGGAAGGCGAGCATGCATTCTCATCAACACCGTGGCTGGAGTATGCACGCAACGGAGGCAAGGTTCTGCTCCATAATCTTGCTGAAGATCAAATCAGGCATATAACCGATCGGTTGGGAATCACCTTTACCACCCGCGAGTTCAATAGTAATCCGCATGACGGCCAAACCATTGCGTATCGGCTGGATCTGGTCAAAGCACATCCCCTCTTGCGCGGCATAAGCCATTTTGAAGTCAACTGGAACGAGACCGGCCACTTTGTCTCGCGTTTTCTTTCCCGGCAGCCAATCCTCAAACTGGGGGTATTCAGCGATGACCCCAGGGTGGAGAACTTGACAAAGCAAGGAGCGCTCCTTGTGATCCGTGTGGGCAAGGGCATGGTTGTAATTGATCAGGTTTTATGGGATCCGGAGAAGTTTGTTTCCGACTATGCGCGGCGGCGGGCCGACAGTTATATCAGCGCGCTGCTGAGCAATCTGGGCGTCGCCGCAGTGCCGCGGCCGTCAATAACAGGAAGTGGTTTTGAGCAGCCAAATGCAAACACGATCATGCTTTATCACTTCGAGTCTGAAGGCACTGGGCTTGTGACGGACGAAGGCGATCGCGGCTATGACTTGCTGCTGAACGACAAGGTGGAACTTGTAGAGGGCAAGGTTGGCCATGCGCTGCGTCTCAATCCCGGCAGCGCGGTCTATCCCGAGCTGTTCCAGGCCACGTTCGGCAGCCAGACACCGGAGATGACCATCCGCTTCTGGATTAAACCCGAAACTGATCCGAATCCAGAAGGTCAAGGGGCAGGTGACATATTGCGTTGGGCGCGCGGAGCGGCTAACGAGTCGCGCGATGTGGCAGTATTTCTAGCGCCGGATGGAACTATCGGGGCGGGATTAGGCGGCGGCGGCTTTTCAGGTGGTACAGGCAAAACCCGTGTGTGGAAGAAGCACGAATGGGCGCATGTGACCGTTACTTTCAGCGCCGCCAATCGGCGCATCCGTATCTACGTGAATGGAGAGAAAGATGCCGAGTGGACTCCTCATATCTCCTACTACCCCTACGGCGCGTTTCAAATCGGGAACACGGGCCGCGATGGTAAAAACAGCTTTGTCGGTCTGGTTGACGAACTGCACGTTTGGGCCGGAGAATGGACGCCAGAGCTGGAGTCGTCAGATCGGAAGGAGTAAAAGGACAGCATAAAGATGCGTGAAATAGCGACATTGGTCCTGTTCACCTGTTTTGTTGCCGTGACACTGAAAGCCCAAATCACCGGCTTGCGCGAGGGGTTGCCCGAGCCTGAAGGCGATGATATGCCGGCATCGGTCCTGATTCCCCGGCTGCGAGAAGACAATCCGACGATGAAAGCCGCCGTGCTCGATGCGCTGGGCCAAACCGGCGAGAAAATCGCAGTGCCCTATGCCATCGCCGCGCTGAACGACATGTATCCGGATGTCAGAATAGCAGCGACAAAGGCCCTGGGGCGTTTGCGCGACGCCTCGGCGGTTGAAGCGTTGACTGATCGCTCCCGGAACGATCCACGCATGGATGTGCGAATCGCGGCGATAGACGCTTTGGGCGAGATCGGCGACCGCTCTGCTGTGCCAGCCCTCACCAATATGCTGACTGAGCCTCGCTTGAGGGCAAGCGCTCTCACTGCGCTGGGAAAACTTCAGGCTGAACAGACACGACAAGTGATTCGCCAGTGTTTGAATGATTCTTCAGTCGCTGTTCGCGAGGCCGCAGCCCGGGCTCTGGGCATGCTGCGCGTCGGCGAGGAAACAGTGGCTCTCAAGCAACTTCTACAGGATTCGGATTGGAAAGTGCGATGGGCCGCAGCCGAGACACTGAGTCGCTGGTCAGATGCCCAAGGCTGCTCCATTTTGACCGCTGGCCTTGATGCTGAGGCCGAGGATCATAGGATAGCTGCCGCGCGTGCACTTGCGGCCGCAGGAGTCAGACAGGCTGTTCCAAAACTCATGGAGAAGGTAACGACATGCGAAGGATTCGAACGGGAAGACTATCTGAGGGCTTTGGCAACGTTGCGGGCAGATGAGGCCTATGATCTTTTTGTAGATGGCCTGTCTAACGAATGGTTCGGAACTCGCCTGGCCGCTTTGGAAGGAATTGCAGCTTTGGGCCGGCGCGAATCACTGACTCTAGTGGAGCGGATGACCAACGATGTCGAGCGCGCGGTTCGAATGAAAGCTCGAAAAGTGCTAAGAGAACTGGCGGAAACAACATCACAGCGCGAGGATCAACGATGACGGTAACACCTTGCGGCGGCCGGCGTGGAAGTCGGGCTTCCATTAGCGAATATCAGAATTTTGAAGGATTATTGGGGGTCGGGTTCCACCCCGACCGTCTTTCAGAGAACAATAGTAGCGATGACAGACAAGATGACAAAGATTCGGCATGGCTAAACAGATGGAAAGGAAGGCGGAAATGAAAAGATGCTTATTGATGGCCGTATTAGCCGGTTGGTTGGCGCCGGCGGGTTTGGTGAAGGCCGGAACATCGGCACGTTTGATCATGGATTTGTCCGGAGCGTGGGACGTCTCTCCCCAGCCGTCCTTCACGGAGACTCCGCCGTCCGATGCCGCGTGGGGCACGATGTACGTTCCCATGCTGTACCGCCGCGATATGAGCAAGAACTGTTACTGGTTTCGGCGCCGAATTGCCATACCCTCGGAGTGGGAGGGCCGACATGTACGACTGATCATGGAAGGCGCCTGCGCCTATAGTACGGTGTTTGTGAATGGCAAGAAACTGGCATCAGAGTTCACTCACAGCTTCCCGCTGGTGGTGGACCTGACCGGACATGTCGCACCTGGCGAGGAAATGGAGCTGCTGATCGCCCTTCAGAACAGCCACGGCGAGTATTCAGAGGTTAACAGTATCTATTTCCAGCGCGATGAGAACGGCCGGCTGATCTGCCTGTATCCCGGGATCGGGCAGTATGACATTCCGGGCAGCATCGGCATTTGGCAGCCGATCCGGCTCGAGGCCACACATCCGGTGTTCGCGGAGTACCAGTTCATTCGCACCTCCTATCGCAAAAAGACGATCGAAGCGGACGTGTTTCTACGGAATGCCGGCGCGAAGGATGCCACGGTCGAGGTGTCTGGAACGATTGCAGGCGGCGTGAATCTGCCACCCAAAACCGTCCGCATCGGCGCCCGGCAGTCGGTAAAAGTCACCTTGTCTCAGCCGTGGGAGAATCCGCTGCTCTGGCAGCCGTGGGAGCCGAACCTCTATGTGCTGCACACGACCATTAAAGAGGGCGGCAAGGCGGTGGATGAAATACAGGATCGTTTTGGCTTCCGCGAGTTCTGGATCGAAGGAACGGACTATTACATCAACGGCCAGCGGCTGTACATCAATCTGGCTACCTTCGGCCTGTATTCGCAGACCTACTGGAACAAGACTATTTCTCAGGTCAAAGAAGAAGTGCGCCAAAATGCCAGGAACTTGAAAGCCTACAACTAC
>CALETX010000062.1 GCA_937920455.1 uncultured bacterium | reverse complement strand
AAACAGATACTTGAATCATTGGCGTATACAGCACTACTGCAAAATACATTGTGGAGAGCAATCGCGATCAAGAGATTAACATTAAATTACGTCATGAAGTATTGTTAATGATCTCCTCCGAGAGTTATGCAGTACTTCTGTATACGTCATTGGGAATCGGATTGTGGCATCCACGAATGGAGAACTCTGACCATGTTCTTCTGGCCGTGGTTGGCATGAGCGCATGCCTCGGAGCGGTTGTGCGCGCGCCTGTCACAGGCATTCTGATCGTGTTCGAGATGACGCACGAGTTCGCGGTCGTACCGCCTTTGATGGTGGGTGCACTCGTCAGTCAGGGGGTGGGACGTCTCTTGGCAAAGCGCAACTTTTACGACGCCATACTTGCGCAAGACGGCATTGAAGTGGAGCGAATACGTCCGCCGCGTGATCTGATGACATGGCAGCGATGGCCTGTTTCGGCAATTGCCAACTTCAAGCCGGTGGCCGTGCACGGATTAGAGCCGGCAACTATAGAACGACTGCTGGATAAATATCCTTATAAACGCTTCCCAGTAGTGAAAGCGGGACAACCGATTGGCATATTGACCCGCGCCGAGGCGAAGGATGCGCTGGAGAAAGGCCGGTATCCTGAGTTGTGCCCGCTGAGCATTTGCGCGCCGGCCACGACCATTCGGGATGCTCAACATCTGCTTGTTGAATCAGCGGCAGGAATGCTGCTGATCGTTGGCCCCGGCGACGGCCGGCTTTTGGGCTTGCTGACCTTGCACGATCTGGTGCGGGCGCAACTAGCCTTGTCAGATGGATAATCGGTTTCATACTGAGATTTCGTCATTTGCGGTGGGATGTCACCCCGTCAACCCTGCGGAGGAATTTGCCGAACAGGCGTGAGGCAGCATCGTATCATTACGGCTGTCCACCGGCTTCACCGGTGAAATAACCGAATTCATGATGGCGTGGTTGAACCATTCGTCAAGCCTCGGTCCAAGGCAGATGCGTGGACAGATGTATTCGAATGCGGTGCCATAGAAGCGCGATGCCTGCGTCAAGGAACGCAGCCGAAGCGCTCAATCCTGTCAAGGAAGATGCCATGCATGACGCCTTGCCATGCTCTTGAAAGATGAGCGTGTCGGAGTCGGAGCACAGGCCATCCAATAAAGCAAACGGGGCGATTTTCGGGGAGCCTTGCCGATGATGTTCCGGCCGGTTCGTGTCATTTGGGCCGCTTGCGGCCGCTGGTCAGCGCTCTGAGGATGTGGATTTCAAGCGCTTCATAGTCGCGCTCCGCAATCATTCTCCTGAGAGCGTCGTCATCAAGACTCCGAGAGATTTCGAGAAGCCGGAGGAACATTTCCCGGCTGTTGGCGAGGTGTCTGGTTGCGACTTCATCCTTCTGCGTGCGCATTGCCTTAACATCCAGCCCGACCCATTCGCCGTTTTGCCCGTACCCATGCTTGTCGAGCACGCGCACTTGATTGAATGCGCGCCTTATATCCACTGATCCGAACGTCTTGTCTTCGTCGAATTTCAGGCCGTTCTGGTCGTTGAGATGGACTGACCAAAGCTTCCCGAATGCCAGCGCAAAGGCCATTTCGTCGGACGGATCGAGCCCGGCCAGTATTGCATGGGCGGATTCGATGTTCACTCCCACGCGGGCGGGATCGTTGGTCCGAGATGCAAGCGCTATGGCATGGCCTGCGGTTGGGATATAGGCCTGGTCCATAGGCTCGTTGGGTTTTGGTTCGATTGCTATGCGGACTCTGGCATTATAGCTGAGCATATCGTTGATGGCCTCAACGAGCAGATCAACGGCCTTTCGAGCGTCCTTTGCTTCCCGGATATAGGTGCCTTCCCGGGCCAGCCAGAGTACGATGAGTTCTGTGCCAAGAGCGTCGGCGATGTCCAGGGCGCGTTTGGACCGTTCGAGAGCATACTGTCGGCAAGCCTTGTCGTTGGATGTGTAGGCGCCATCTACGGTTCTTGGATCCTCCCACAGCCGCGGAGCCACGAACTCGGCCACAAGTCCGTGCCTTTCAAGCGCCCGTTTGACTGCCTTGGCGCGGGCAATTATCTGGGCGGGCTTGAGATGGTCCAGGCCTGGCACGGCATCGTCGTCATGGAACTGGACCGCGTCAAATCCGAGTTTTTTGTAATATTCGAGCTTTTTGTTAAAAGGTATGCTTTCGCGCACGGCGGGGCCGAACGGGTCAGCGCCGGCATGTATGTTCCATGGACCGAAAGAAAAACGGAATGACCCTTGCATGATTCACCTCCAGCCATAGCATCGTCAGACAAGGCTCTTTAGCAACATGCAACAGTAAAGAGACACAAGCAATAAAAAGTTAAGCGACTTAGTGAGCGTCGGCCCTCACACAGGCAGTATCCTCGCATGACGCTGCAGCATTACTCGTTCTGTGGATAATGCGTTCACTGATTGACAATCTGGCGATTGCACCTATATAGCCCTCGACAAGCAGAACAGCATCTTCATTGGCTAGCCAAACAGGAAGGTTCCGCTCATGAGAAGGCCGAACATTGTCTTTTTTCTCACCGACGACCAAAGGTTCGACACGATTGCTTCATTGGGTAACCCCGTGGTTCATACACCGAATATGGACTTGCTGGTTCGCGACGGCACGGCTTTCACTCACGCTTTCATTCCCGGCGGCACATCGGGTGCCGTCTGCATGCCCAGCCGGGCAATGCTGCACACAGGTAGAACACTTTTTCACATTCACAATGCCGGCGAGGCCATCTCTGCGGATCATATCACTTTGGGAGAAGCTTTTCGCGCCGCCGGCTACGCGACTTACGGAGTCGGCAAGCGGCACAATGGGACAGACTCTTACCACCGTTCTTTTACAGGTGGCGCGGAGATATTTTTCGGAGGGATGGCCGATCACTGGAACGTGCCGGTCTTTAATTATGATCCGACCGGAAGGTATGACAAGCGATGCCTTTACATTGAGCATCCGTTGTGGTCGAACGTGGCAAAGGAACGGTTTTGCGATCACATTCATGCGGGAAGACACTCGACGGATCTGATCGCTGACGCAGGCATTGAGTTCCTCAATGATCATCCGGCAGGCCGGCCGTATCTGCTTTATCTGTCGTTTTTGGCGCCTCATGATCCCCGCTCCATGCCACGCGAGTTTTTGGAAATGTATGAACCGGCGCGTCTTCCGCTGCCGCCGAACTTTCTGCCACAACACCCGTCTGATAACGGCGATCAGCGTTGTCGCGACGAGAATTTGGCAGCTTTTCCTAGGAACGAAAACGAAATACGACGACACATCGCTGAATACTACGCGATGATCTCGCATCTGGATCATCGAATAGGAACCGTTATAGAGGCTGTCCGCGAACGAGGGGATTTGGAACGGACGATATTCGTATTGTGCGGTGATAACGGCCTTGCTGTCGGTCAACACGGCTTGATGGGCAAGCAGAATATCTACGATCATAGTGTCCGGGTACCGCTCGTTTTCTGTGGACCAGGCATTCCAGCCGGCAGGAAGACTGACACCTTTGCGTATCTGCTGGACATCTTTCCCACCTTGTGCGAATTGGCCGGAGTATCTATTCCGCCCACTGTCGAAGGCTGCAGTCTGGTTCCGGTCATTCGGTCCGGGGCGTCGGTGCGGGATGCGGTATATCTGGCATATTGCGATTTGCATCGAGGCATAAGAACCCGTCAGCACAAGCTGATCGAGTACGTTGTCGGCGGCAGGCGCGTAATGACACAGTTGTTTGATATGGTGGCGGATCCCTGGGAGAGGCGGAACCTGGCTGGAGATCCGGCTCTATCACATGTATTGGCCGACTTGCGGCGCAAAATGATACAGATGCGTGACGAATGGGACGATATCAAGACCCAATGGGGGCGCACATTCTGGGAGGGATATGAAAGAACCTGACGAACGCAGGAATGAGGGATCTGTCGCGGTGGAGTTGCATGTGACACTCAATGGCAGTTGTCGCGGAGACGGAACTCTGGCGCATCCGTTTGGCACAATCCAACAGGCGCGGGATGCCTTGCGAGAGATACGGCGCATGTGTCCAGAAAAACTGCGCAGCGGCGCCACAGTGTGGGTTCATGGCGGAACATGCCATCTTGCGCAGCCGCTGATCTTCGATGAACAGGATAGCGGAACACCGGAGGGTCCAATTGCGTATCGGGTGCCTGAGAGGCAAGAAGCCAAATTGAGCGGCGGTGTTCCTGTGGGCGGCTGGAACAAAATAACGGATGAGAGAATCCTTTCCAGACTTGAGCCGCAGGCAAGAGAAAAGATCAGACAGACTGATCTCAGGGCTGCGGGAATCGAAGATTTTGGCAGGATGGAATCGGCCAACAACTGGGCTCAATCCGACGCCGGACTGGAGCTGTTTTACCGCGGCCGGCCCATGACGCTGGCGCGCTATCCGAACGACGGCTACATGCACATCGAGGAGGTTCTCGTCGAGGACGGACATAGTATTCACGGGTGCAAGGGCAGCAAGGTGGGAAAATTCAAGTATCGGGACGAGGCTAACCGTCCTGCGCGATGGGTTGGCGAGCGGGACATCATGCTGCACGGCTATTGGTTTTGGGACTGGGCCGATCAGAGAATCAGGCTGGCGGCCTTCGATGCCGATCGGAGAGAGATGACGCTGGATGATACCCAGCCTCACGCCTACGGCTATCGGGCGGGGCAGTGGTTCTATGCGTACAATCTGCTTTGCGAGCTCGACAGCCCCGGCGAGTGGTATTTGGAGAGGAAAACGGGCATCCTGTACTTTTGGCCGCCCGGCGAGTCCCATATACGCGACGGCGAGGCAGTTGTGTCTGTTACGAGAGATCCTGTCAGGTTCAACAATGTTTCCCATCTGATTTTCCGAGGTTTTGTTATCGAAGCTTCGCGCGGGACGGCGGTCCGCATCGAAGGCGGGGAAAAAGTGGAGGTTATTGCCTGCGCAATACGGAACATCGGAGGTTACGCAGTTTGGGTCGAAGGCGGAACTGGACATCGTGTCGTCGGATGTGATGTTTACGGCACGGGTGACGGCGGCATTGTGCTGCATGGCGGAGATCGGCGGACCCTGAAGCCGGGCCGCCATGAGGCGGTGAACAATCATATCCATCACATCGGGAGGTGGAATCCGCTCTACAAGACCGGCATTCAACTGACGGGCGTGGGAAACCGAGCGGCGCACAACCGGATCCACGATGTGCCGCATGTGGCCATAGGTTTTACAGGGAACGATCATCTGGTGGAATACAACGAGATCTATCGTGCTGTTCAACAGGCGAATGATGCCGGCATGATATACACGACCGGTGCGCATCCTGAGGAGTGGACGATGCGGGGGCACGTCATTCGGCACAATTTCCTGCACCACAGCAAAGGATTTAGAGGCCTTGGCTGCCAGGGGGTGTATCTTGACGACATGTTTTCGTCGGCCGCCATCGTTGGAAACATCTTCTGGGAAATTCCGCGGGCCATACTGATTGGAGGCGGGAGGGATAATGTGGTGGCGAACAACATCTTTGTCGGATGCCGGAAGGCAGTCCATATTGACGCGAGGGCGACAGGATGGGCTGGTTCGACAGTGCCGGAGTTGATACGCCTCCTTGACGCTGTGCCATATCGGGAAGAACCATGGGCGTCGAAATATCCGGAGCTAGTGAACATTCTGCAGGACGAGCCCGCATTGCCGAAGGGCAATGTGATCGAACGGAATATTTTCAGCAATGCTGATTGGGATGAAATCGAGGACAAAGCCAGACCGGTGGTGAAGGTGGGAGAAAACCTTGTCGCGGAAGATCCTGGTTTCGTGAATCCGGGCGTCCCCAACTCGGGGCTCACGGACGAGTCGCCTGCCTGGAAGATGGGTTTTCAGCGTATTCCAACCGAGCGCATCGGCCTGATTGCGGACGGGATCCGTAAGACTGTGCCGCCGCCTGGCTAGCGCTATCGAGCATGTAGGAGGGGCGGCGACAACTTTCGCTGGCAGGCGTTGGGCTGGCGGGAAAACCTAGTGCCCATACCGCGCGCATTCGAGTTGATATCGGCGCCCCGGAGATGTGGCTCATCAGCGGCGCGGCTTTTGCGGCGCGCTGGGCCTCGGTGCGACGCGAAGACAGGCTTGGGGTTGCGGCGTGGGCAGCTTGCGGGGACCAATTTGGTTCGGCTGAGGGCCGATCTTGTCAGGCAGGAGAGCCGAGGATGCCTGCAATCAGAGCGCCGAGCTGCTTCTGGGAGAATGGCTTTTCGATATATCGTGTTCCTGGCGGGATTGGATGTTCGTTTGCAGCAAAGCTGCTCTGATATCCGGACATCAGAATAACCTTTACCTTGGGATCCACTTTTTTGAGGCGCTCCGCCAGTTCCTGCCCACTCATCTCCGGCATGACCACATCGGTGAGAAGAATCGCTATGTTGCCTGGTTTTGCCTCAGCGAGGCGGATAGCCTCGGCAGGAGAGGTGGTGGTGACCGGCGTGTATCCCAGGTTCTCCAGCATTTTTCTGATCATTTGAAGGAACGGTTTTTCGTCCTCGACGACAAGGACGGTTTCGCCGTGACCATGAGGAACTGGGGCGGCAGGTTCCGTCGCCTGGGTTTTTTGTTCGGTTTTGGATAATGGAAAGAAAATGCGAAACTCCGAGCCACGCCCGGGCTCGCTACGCACATCTATATGGCCGTGGTTTTGAGTCACAATCCCATACACTGTGGCAAGACCAAGACCGGTGCCTCTGCCGTCGGTCTTTGTTGTGAAAAAAGGTTCGAAAATTCTTTCAAGAGTCGCTTTATCCATTCCGCATCCGTTGTCGGTCACTGTGAGCAGCACGTATTCGCCCGGTGGACATGGATAAGAAGAACGATTCTCCTCAGTGACGGTAACATCAGTCGTTTCGATGTATACGCGACCGGATCCGGTGATGGCATCTCGCGCGTTGACGCACAAGTTTGTCAGTATCTGGTCGAGGTTGGCTGCGTCGAGCATTATTTCGTCCCTGGTTGCGCGCGGACGCCATATGAGTTGTATGTTTTCTCTGATAAGTTTCTTTAGTAAGCCCAGCGTGCTTGCTATTGAGTCATTGAGTTTAATGATTGTAACAGCGCCGGGCTGTTTGCCTGCGAACAAGAGGAGTTGCCGAGTTATTTCCGCAGATCTTTGCGCAGCCTGCACAACCTCATTCAAATGCCCTCGCAGGGAGTCGGTTGGAGTCATTTTTTCCAGAGCGAGTTCCGAGTAGCCAAGTATGACGTTGATCATGTTGTTAAAATCGTGCGCAACGCTTGCGGCAAGATGTCCGATGCTTTCCATCTTTTGAGCCTGTTGAAGCTGTGCTTGAAGTCGTTCCCGTTCTTGAACCGCCATCACGCGCTCGGTAATCTCTCTTATTATTCCTTCGACAGCAACCGGTCGGCTCGCCCGGTCTCGCACGATTGTATGGCGCTG